>JAJFVF010000005.1 GCA_021371935.1 bacterium | reverse complement strand
CATCACGGAAAGCGCTCACCGCATCCATAACCCGTTCACACCCGAAAAGCTCACCACTCTCGGCGCGGCGTTGCGTCTGGAAACGGGAACCCGAGTGCTCGACCTCGGCAGCGGTTCGGGGGAGATGCTGTGCACCTGGGCTCGCGATTACGGTATTATCGGCACCGGCATCGACATGAGCCAGTTGTTCACCGAGCAAGCGAAACTCCGCGCTGAAGAACTCGGCGTTGCCGATCAAGTCGAATTCATCCACGGCGACGCTGCCGGATACGTCTCTGACGAGAAAGTTGGTGTGGCAGCCTGTGTCGGTGCCACTTGGATCGGTGGAGGAATCGCCGGCACTATTGAACTTCTGGCGCGGAGCCTGCGCACCGGAGGGATCATCCTCATCGGCGAGCCCTACTGGCGGCAGTTACCGTCGACGGAAGATGTTGCCAAGAGGTGTGGTGCCGGCTCAATCTCCGACTTTCTCATGCTTCCAGAACTTATCGCGTCTTTCGGCCACCTTGGCTACGACGTTGTTGAAATGGTTCTGGCTAACCAAGACGGCTGGGACAGATACGAGGCGGCCAAATGGCTCACCATGCGCCGATGGCTTGAGGCCAATCCCGACGACGAGCTTGCGAAAGATGTTCGAGCCAAACTGTCCTCGGAACCCGAGCGCCACGCTGCTTACACGCGTGAATACCTGGGCTGGGGCGTGTTCGCGCTGATG
Source organism: bacterium (assembly GCA_021371935.1). NCBI lineage: Bacteria > bacterium. The sequence goes on along the minus strand of JAJFVF010000005.1, from coordinate 96,506 downwards.
CCGCGTTGATGAGTTGTGGCAAAGATGAGAACCTGCATGCCGCAATCGACGCGTTTCAGCGCTTGAGCAGCAGGACCGGGCAGGCAAGCACAGTTTTTTTGTACGCAGCTACTCAGTACAATCCGTCGGTAGATATATAAAACTACCGACACTTTGTACGACGAGAATTGTGTGATGGCAGGAAACAGCGGCTGCGCTATCAGTTGGATTCCAGTATGTTGCTGGACAAACTTTTCAGATCAACCAGCACAACAATAAAGTCATAAGGCATTCCCTCACTATAGCTTGCGTTATGTTTCAAGCTGGAAAACTTCTACCCTCTGCGAAAATAAAGGAATCTATCTGCAAGAAACAGACCTTGCACAAAGCTGTTGACAATGGCCTTCACTAGTAGTATTATTGGTTGACGATGTCAACCAACGGAAAAGAGGAATACGTGGTGTCTGAAGTAGATACACAGCGGGCGAGAGATCTGGTCGAACTGCTGGATGAGATAATATGGAGGTTCGGCGGTCAAGGTGCAGAAGGCTATTGCTGCGAGGACGTTTCTTATATAGAATACCGGGCATTGCGGATTTTGGCTAAGACAGATGCTTGCACTATGCAAAGCCTGGGGCAGCAACTCGGCTTCACCAAGAGTGGTGCAACACGGATCGTTGATCGCCTTGAGCGTAAATTTTATGTTCGTCGGGAACGCAGCGAAGACGATCAGCGGATATGCTGTGTCGTGCTTACTAATGCAGGGCGAGAGCTTGTGGAGCGTATAATCGAAGAGTTCGCTCAAAAGACCGGCGCTTCACTTGAGCGCATGGACGACGGTATGTGCGATGTATTATTGGCATCACTGAAAAGCTTTACCAAAACATTTAGTAGCGATTAGCCTGCAAAGTAGTTGTTAGCAGCAACTGTAATGCCAGCAGGACTGATTGCCGGGAGGTAGCAGCGTGAGTAATGTAGACGAACAAAGAGAAGAGATCGCACAGACGTCGAAACAGATGCGTGGGATGCGCCGCAGTCTGCTATTCCTGTGGGTGCTGCTGGGATTGTCAGCTTGGACGCTCCTTTATCTTCAGCTAGACCGGTTTGCGAGATGGTTCACCTACATTCTATTGGGGTTTGCCAAAGGCGGTCACCTTGCCGGCGCTGTCGAGTTCTTTGTGGCCGACGCGCCGAAGGTGCTAATGCTGCTCGTGCTTATTACCTTTATTGTCGGGATCACGCGCACGTTCCTGACTCCAGAGCGGATACGTACGATGATTGCGGGTCGTAGAGGAACCTACGGATATGTTCTTGCCGCGATACTTGGAGTGCCGACTCCTTTCTGCTCCTGCTCTGCAATCCCGCTCTTTCTCGGTTTCCTGCAGTCAGGAATACCTCTCGGGATCACGATGTCATTTCTTATATCTTGTCCCGTCGTCAATGAAGTGGCGCTAGCGATGCTATACGGGATGTATGGTTGGAAGATAGCCACGCTATATGCTGTGCTTGGGATGACAAAGGCTGTCATCTCAGGAATGCTCATAGCACGCATGCGACCGGAGAGGTTTCTTGAATCATGGGTTGCCGATCTACAGACAAGTGCTGGACAGAGTCCAGTTGACACTCCAAGCCAGGACGTCACTAGTGCTATGACCTGGAACGACCGGGTAGATTCTGGTACCACAGCCGTAAAGGAAATACTCGCAGGCACGTGGCACTATCTTGTGGGTGGAATTGCACTCGGTGCTGCAATCTACGGCTATATCCCAGTGGCATTCGTCAGCCAGTATATGGGCAAGGAAGCCTGGTGGAACGTACCGGTGGCGGTGATTCTTGGCCTGCCGTTGTATGCAAGTGCCGTAGGTGTGATGCCGATAGTGCAGGCCGTTCTGGCCAAAGGAGCCGCTCTTGGAACGTCGCTTGCATTCATGATGTCGGTGATCGGAATCTCGATTCCGGAACTCGTGATGTTGCGGAAGGTCATCCGGATGCCACTCATCTGGCTGTTCGTCGGTTTCGTTGCTCTCGGAATAGTGATTGTAGGATACATATTCAACTTTCTCATCTAGCAAATGCTTTACAAAGGAGGAACCCTTATGGTTATCAAGGTGTATGTATCATGCTGTGGCGGAGATAAGGCAATCGCCGCCGTGGAGGAAGCCATCAAGCAAGCTGGAGTCGAGGCTCATGTGGAAACGGTCAAGGACCTTGCAGAGATGGCAAAGGCAGGTATCATGTCTACTCCCGCCATTAAGATCGACGATAAATTAGTGGCAAGCGGGCGAGTACCCAAGGTGCCTGATCTGGTGAGCGCGATGATGAGCGCAGTCACCAAATAGATTGTGTGTGTCAACGTATGCCGGTCGTGCTGTTGATCTAGGTCTGACAAGCGACCGGCTTCGCTGTCCCATATGTAGCGTCCCTTTTCGCAGGGATTGTACGGACGAGGATGGACCTTCCTTATTGCTGTTAGCACTTCTTTCTAGAACATCGACCCCTTACCGCCATCCAAATGGCTCTTCATCGCCTTTCCATCCTGCTTCTGAATCTCCGGCATGATCCGGTCACGCAAGAACCCGTAAGCATCATCCTTGTCCTGGTCCATCATAATGACTTTGAGCCTCATTATATCTTGTTCTGTGAGCGTAATAGTTGCCATATTGTCCTCTCGTTAATTGATCAATTCTACCAGCCCATCCGGCCTTTACCATCACAAGGATGTGCTATCTCCTCTATGGCATGATTGGCGCAGAACGCCTTGCACTTCATGCACCCGGCACAACGATAGAAGTCCACCCAGGGTTTTGAATCTTGTAACTCACGAAAAACAGCTTCCATTGGGCATTCTTGCTCGACGAGGCATGGTGAGCAATTATTGCATTTGGCCGGATCAATCAGCGCTCGCTTCAACTTATGTCTCCATCGGAACAGGCAGAGCCAGTCGCATTGTGTAATTTCCACTTGACAGTCTAGCACAATTTGGTTAAACTGCCAAATACCAAAACAACTCCACTTGGATGCTTGGGGACTCTTACAAAAAGCGGGGTGACAAGTAGCCATGATTCGATCCGATCACGATGAGCAGTATACTGGTAAAACTCGAAACTTGCTTTGGGGAGTGCTTGGCGGCATGATGTTCTGCGCGACAATGATGACCACCATGATGGTCGCAGGTCCCAAGTTGATGGGCAGGATGTGCGGCAAGATGAAAAGCATGATGCAGATGTGCAATGCTGAAGACCCTATCGACATCCTGAAGCGCCGGTACGCCAGCGGTGAAATCACCGAGGATGAGTTCCTGCGTATAAAGCAGAAACTAGAGAAGTAACCAAAAGGAGATACTGAGAATGGCACAAGACAACTGCTGCTGTGGCAGCACCAATCTGATTCTTGCGTGTTCCGGGGCATCGAACGTTGGACAGATAACGAACGAGGTGGCAAAGAAGCTCGACATAGAAAAACAGGGCAGGTTCTTCTGCTTAGCTGGAGTGGGTGGTCACATTAGCGGAATGGTCGCCTCAGTTGGCGGGTCAGATAAGATTCTTGTAATCGACGGTTGTCCTGTGGCGTGTGCGAAGCTGACAATGGACGAGGCTGGTCTGGATGACTACGAGTATGTGGTCGTGACCGACCTCGGCATTGAGAAGAACCACGATTTCACGCTTGACCCTGCCGATATAGACAAGATTTTGGAAATCTGTTGCAGCAAGCTCAACGGATCGCAGGCGTAGTCAATCTGTCGAAAACTAGATAGGCTTCGATGTTGCGCTATTTGGAGTATTTGGTTATAATACCAAATATAGAGGAATAAACAAAGATGAATAGACGAGCATACGAAGAGAGAGCAAAGATCATAAAGGCATTGGCGCATCCCAGTCGACTTATGATGGTGGATGCGCTTGTAGAGGGCGAGAAGTGTGTTTGCGAGCTAACGGATCTGGTCGGCTCCGATATGTCCACTGTCTCCAAGCATCTGACGCTTATGAGAGAGGCTGGAATAGTCGAGGATCGTAAAGTCGGACAGCAGGTTTTCTACAGCCTCCGGTGTCCGTGCATCATTAGCTTCTTTGGCTGCGTTGAAGCTGTGATGAAGTCCAACGCCAAAGAGAAGATGGAACTCGTCGGATAAACTATACGTATGTGTAAGAGATGAGCTCGTTAGAGCTTTTCTTTTTTACTGGATACTTGGTTAGTTAGCCAACAGACCAACTAGTACGACTTTGTTGTGGAGGATATCAATGAAGAAAATCCAAATATTGGGCATTGGCTGCGCCAAGTGCAAGACTCTTTATGAGAACACCAAGAAAGTGGTCGAAGAAGCTGGAGTGGAAGCCGAGATCGAAAAGGTCGAGGACATCAAGGAAATCATGAAGTTCAACGTGCTTATGACCCCTGGCCTCGTGATCGATGGAGAAGTCAAGGCCGCTGGAAGAGTCATCTCCCCCGAAGACATCAGAAAGCTCTTGGTTAGCTAGAGGAGGTTCCCATTGTCAAACGAACTACCTGGTCTGATAATGTGCGTTTGCACCGGCAAGTGCCCCGGATTCTCGAAAATGGATATCTGGGACTTCATCAATCGCGTGCGGGTTGAGTTGCCCGTGGAATACGGCTTCATTCACCCTCAACTCTGTGAGGAAGACGGTGACCGTTTCCTCGCCGATATGCTGAAGGCAGGTCGAAAGCTTGTTATAGCCGGATGCGCTCCGAACATGCAAATGAAGCTTTTCCGTGATGCCTTCGAGGCTGCCGGAATGGATGTCAAGACTGACATGGTCCCACTGGACATCCGCGAAATGACAACTGACGAGGCGGTCGACAAAGTCTCGAAGGCGCTCACCGAGATGGGGGGAGAGCAAGATGGCTGACGACACCTTCATGGGCGTAAAGCGAGAGAAGATCGACTGGGCTCCAACCATCGATTACTCCAAATGCGATTTCTGCATGGAGTGCGATAAGTTCTGTCCGCATCATGTTTTCGAGCGGCGAGATGGCGACCTAAAGCTGGTTGTAGCAAATCCGCACAACTGTGTGGTATTCTGCCGGGCATGTGCGAAAACGTGTGGGCCGGACGCCATATCTTTTCCAAGTAAACCGGAGACAATCGCGGAGATCAAGAGAATCCGCGAGGAAGAAGGCGAGCAATGAAACGCGCTGTCTTACCGTGCAACGGTCTGGATAAGGCAGTCGGCGTGCTTGCGCTGGAGATAGATTTGCGGCTGTCCGAAACACAAGCCGCAGAGATCATCTGCCCTGTGCTCCTTAACAATTCTCCGGCTCGATATGAAAAGGCTCTGGCTGACGCTTCGCTCATCGTTATTGACGGCTGCCCAACTCGCTGCGCGTCAAAGCTGGCCAACAAGCTGACTCTGAAAGTCGATGACAAGGTGCTGGTGTCAGAACAGGTTAAGAGCGCAGGGTTGGAAGTCGGCGAACCATTTCAGCGCGGCGCTTGTTGTGTCGGATATTCTGAACGGCGACTGCGTCTGCTGTGCTCGTTCGGCAAAGGGTCGATCAGAGAAGGACAAGGAAGCCGTTTGGCTGGTCTCCGAGGAAATTGCCAAAGCAGTCGATGCGATTATCGCCGAGAACAGCAGTTGTTGCAGTTCGAAAAATGGTGGAGATGGCGCTGAATGTGCTTGTTCCAAACCGATACCTGGCATAGAGTTACAGGTCGACGGAAAGCCGGTTATTATCGCAGGGCTTGGTGTCATATTCGATCATCTGGCCGAGACCGGCCTTGTCGCTGATGACTCCAGCGGGGATAAGCTGCTTGAGACCGTGCGTATCTATCACCAAATTGAACCTGAAGAAGAGGACGCCTATAAAGCCGCTCTAATATCAGCATATAAAACACACAGGAGGCAATAAGGTTATGAAGAGTAAGTGGTTCAAAATCTCAGTAGCAATAACAGTAATGTTGGTTGTCGCGCTTGCTGTGAGTGTGGGCGATGCAGTCAACAACAAAGACACAAAAAAACCGGCGAAACCCGCCGTGAAGCAACTTCCCAAGCTTCTCGATCTCGGTGCGACAAAATGCGTTCCCTGCAAGATGATGGTCCCGGTCCTTGACGAACTCAAGAAGGAGTATAAGGGCCAGCTCGACGTACAGTTCATCGATGTGTGGAAAGACCCGGACTCTGCCAAGAAATACAAAGTGCAGAGCATCCCTACTCAGATCTTCTTCGATGCCAAGGGCAAGGAAATATTCCGTCACGTAGGCTACTTTCCCAAGGTTGACATCGTAAAAGCTTTCAAGGACCACGGTGTCAAGCTCAAGGAGCCAGCGAAACCGAAGAAGCCCGCTAAATAGGTAGTGGACTTACGCTTAAATATGCCAAGCAAACGGAGGCAATGGCTTTGAAGCCTTATGTAAAAATCATTCTGGTAGTAGCCGTCTTTGCGCTTTGGATAGCATTAACTCAGTTATCCAAGGATAATGGCGCACCAGAAACTGGCGGTTGTGGCTGCGGCGGAGGAACATGTTCAGTCGCGCCGCCCACCAATTCAGGCACCAGATAACCGCGAAACTTGCGGAAATGGGGGTTAAGTGATTTGGAGCAATTGTTTGTAACACTTACCAAAGCAATCGAGGGATCAGCTCCTATTGCACTCGGCGCATCTCTTGTATGGGGCGTACTGAGTGTAATCCTGAGTCCGTGTCACCTTTCGAGCATACCTCTCATCATCGGGTTCATCAGTGACCAAGGCAATCTAACCACGCGAAAGGCGTTTAATCTGTCTTTCTTATTTGGCCTTGGTATCCTGGTGACAATCGCAGCTATCGGCGTAGTGACGGCAGCAATGGGACGAATGATGGGTGACGTCGGCAGATACGGCAATTACGCCGTTGCCGCCGTGTTCTTTGTCGTGGGCCTCCACCTTGTCGGCGCGATACCGATGCCTTTTTCCGGCCCTGGAAATGTCGGGATGCAGAGAAAAGGACCTCTTGCATCGTTTATTCTGGGGCTTGTATTCGGCATTGCTCTCGGACCTTGCACATTCGCGTATATGGCTCCGGTTCTGACTATGACATTCAAAGTCGCCGCCACCAACGTCTCATATGCCGTGCTGCTGCTTGCCGTCTATGGAATTGGGCACTGCTCGGTCATTGTGGCGGCAGGGACTTCGACTGAGGCGGTCGAGCGTTATCTTCACTGGAACGAGAAGTCGAAGGGCGCGAACATCGTGAAGCGAATATGCGGTGTGCTGGTAATGCTGGGTGGGGTTTATCTAATCTATGCGGCAAACTAATGTCGGCGATTCTCCTCGTGCTCAATTGATCTGTTCGACGGAGAACCTAGAGGTCATCAAGTGGTCTGAACCGACTGTCGAGATGAACCTGGCGGTTGATGAAGAGCTTGCTCAATGCGCTACGAGTACCGGCAGACGTATTTTGCGCTTATGGTGGGGTGGCAACGCAACTGCTGTCCTGGGCTGCGGCGACAATCCTGAAAAATTTCTGGATTTGGACGGGTGCAAACGTCGAGGAGTCGGTTGGGTGAAGAGAATCACCGGCGGCGGAACGGTAATCCAAACACCCGGTGTATTCAACTACTCATATACTGCGCCGGACAACGGCTGTTGGGATATGTCAAAGATGTTTTGGAGTGGCGCGAAACTGGTCACGAAAACATTGGCTCAGTTCGGAGTGAGCGCGCAACAGCGCGGTATATCGAATGTGGCGATAGACGATCTAAAGATCTCGGGAAACGCGCAGGCGCGCAAGCGGCAGTTGACGTATTTGGATATTCATAAACGGAGCAATGCGAAATGGCTGATATAACAATTGCAGTAGAGGCAAAATCGTCAAGCAAGACACGCACGGATGTCAATGTCCGCGACCTGACATTCAGTATCGACGAACCTGAGAAACTTGGTGGCACCAACGCCGGGCCAAATCCGATTGAGTGTGTTCTCGGTGCCCTGGCGGGTTGCCTGAACGTTATCGGGCATCTGGTCGCACGAGAGATGGGGTTCGATATTCAATCGATGCAGATGCACGTTGAAGGAAACCTCGATCCTCTGGCCTACCTGGGAAAGAAGCCCGATGTTCGGCCTGGCTTCAAGGAAATACGAGTCTCAATCGACATTGACTCCACAGCAAGCCCTGACATCTTGCGCGAATGGGCGAAGACGATAGAGGCTCGGTGCCCAGTGAGCGATAATCTCGGTCAGCCTACGCCGATCAGTATCAGTCTGTAGCACATAGCGGATACATTTGGAGTTGACACAGCTTGCATGGCAGTTATAGTATATCAGCATATACACATATACTGATAGGTGAAACAATGGACGCAGTATTCAAGGCGCTTGGTGATCCGACCAGGATTCGTATTGTTCAGATGCTCGCCCAGCACGGTGAGGTGTGCGTCTGCCGTATTGTAGACGAACTTGGAATGCATCAGCCCGCCATATCTCATCATATGGCAAAGCTGAAACAGGTGGGATTGCTCAACGCGCGTAAAGAGGGTCAGTGGATACACTACTCTCTCAAGGTCGATGTGTTCAAAGAGGGTCCGCTGGCTTTTCTTTCGGAGATTGTCTCGCTTGCTGAGGCATCAGCGGGTAGCGCGCAGCCGACTCCTTGCTGCAAGTAAGTTAGCCTATACGTTAAAAATCGGTTGGTGAGGAGAACCAATTGAAAAAAGCTCTGTTTGTCTGCATACACAATTCAGGCCGGAGCCAGATGGCTGAGGCGTTCGCGAAGAAACTCGGCGATGGCAGGATCATTGCAGAGTCAGCAGGAACCGCACCTAGCGGAACTCTCAACCCGCAAGCCGTGGCTGCGATGGAAGAGATCGGCTACGACATGAGCGGCCATTACCCCAAGGTGATGACACCGGAGATGGTCGAGTCAGCAGACAAGGTCATCACGATGGGCTGCGGTGTGAACCTCAATGATGTCGAGCATGGCGGGGCAGTCTGTCCGGCTGTGTTTGTCGAGTCCGAGGACTGGGGCCTTGAAGATCCAAATGGGCAGCCGATAGAGAAGGTTCGGGCGATTCGGGATCAGGTAAAGACGAGAGTAGAGAAATTGATTGATGAGATGACAACGGGTGAGGATTAGTATGAGCGAAGGAATCACTAAAAGACTTTCATTTCTGGACAGGTATCTCACGCTGTGGATATTCCTGGCGATGGCCATCGGCGTGGGAGCAGGCTATTTGGTACCCGGCACTGCCGGTTTCTGGAACCGTTTTTCGGTTGGCACAACGAATATCCCAATAGCCATTGGGCTTATTCTGATGATGTACCCGCCGCTTGCTAAGGTGAAGTATGAGGAGCTTGGCGAGGTGTTCCGCAACTGGCGGATTCTGACACTGTCACTTGTGCAAAACTGGATAGTGGGCCCGATACTGATGTTTGTTCTGGCGATCATCTTCCTGCGGAATTACCCTGAATTTATGGTCGGCCTCATTATGATCGGCTTGGCGCGGTGCATCGCAATGGTGATTGTCTGGAACGAGCTTGCCAAGGGTGATACGGAGTATGCGGCTGGCCTTGTGGCGTTCAACTCGATCTTCCAGGTGCTCTTCTTCTCGGTCTATGCTTACGTCTTCATAACAGTGTTCCCACCTCTTTTCGGACTGAAGGCGAGTACGGTGCATGTGACTATTGGCGAGATAGCTAAAAGCGTGTTCATCTATCTCGGCATCCCGTTCATTGCGGGCATCCTGAGCAGAGTGGTTGGGCTCAAGACAAAGGGGCGCGAGTGGTATGAGAAGCGTTTCATCCCGAGGATCAGTCCCATCACTCTGATCGCGTTGCTCTTCACCATTGTGGTCATGTTCTCGCTCAAAGGCGAATATATCGTGCGGCTGCCATTGGATGTTGTCAGAATCGCCATTCCGCTCTTGATCTATTTTGTCGTGATGTTCCTGGTCAGCTTCTATATGGGCAAGAAGATCGGGGCGGATTATCCCAAGACAGCAACACTGTCGTTCACTGCGGCAAGCAACAACTTTGAACTTGCCATTGCGGTCGCGGTGGCAGTTTTCGGTATCAACTCAGGACAGGCGTTTGCGGCGGTTATCGGGCCGCTGGTCGAAGTTCCGGCGTTGATTGGACTGGTGAATGTTGCCCTGTTCTTCCAAAGGAAATACTTTAAGCAGCAGACGGTGAGTTAGCTTATTAGCGCTCACCGAAGTGAAGGAGGCCAAGATAGTGTTTAGCAAAGTGCTTTTGGCAACCGATCTGTCAGTGGCTTCTGACAAAGTAGTGGAATATGTCGGCACCCTGCATGTGCTTGGCTGCCGCGAAGTAGTCCTGACTTATGTAATTTACGTTAAGCATCTAGTGGGATTGAGCGAGGCGCTAAGAGATGAAGCGGCACCCCGGCTCAACGCTCAAAAGGCCGCTCTTGAGGCCGAGGGGTTTAAAGTTTCGGTGGAAACGCCGGTTGGTGTCCCCGGCGTTGAGATAACACGACTTGCGATTGATACCGGCTGCAAGGCCATCGTCATCGGCTCTCACGGCCATAGCCTTGCGCGCGACATTGCGCTGGGCGGTGTTGCCACAGACGTTGTGCACCGGGCGGAGATTCCTGTCCTGGTCGTGAGGCTCCAGATTTTGGAAGAAGAGCCGCAGTGCTGCCAGGTGGTATCAACCGATGTGCTTTCTCACGTGCTGTATGCGACCGACTTTTCAGATAATGCGGAACGAGCTTTCCAGTATGTCGAAGAGTTCGCAAGAAGCGGGTGCAGAAAGATGACACTCATGCATGTTCAGGATGTCTCTCGCATCCGACCACATCTCGAGGACAGGCTGCAGGAATTCAATACAATAGACCGTTCGCGTCTTGAGAGAATGGAATTGCGCTTGCACGACCTTGGTGTTGAAGAGGTCAATCTAGAGATTCCATACGGCTCTCCAGCTAAGGAGATTGTTGATTACGTTCAAAACAACTGCCCGTCGATTGTAGTGATGGGCACCCACGGGCGGGGGTTCATCTCGGACATTTTTGCTGGAAGTGTAGCGCATAATGTGGTGCGCCTTTCGCAGTCGCCGGTCCTGCTGGTTCCACCAGTTCGCTGACCAGAGGCAGGTAACAAGCAAAACTCTATGTTTGCTCGGAGGACGATATGATTATTCGAAAAGCGACTGATGCAGATATGCCCGCAGTGATCTCATTGCTTGAAGAGATGTCTCTGCCGGTTGACGGTATTGCAGAGAATCGTGATCATCTCTATGTCCTTGAGGCGCAGGGAACGCTCGTTGGCGCGGTGGGATATGAAGCGTATCCTCCGGATGCCTTGCTGCGCTCTCTGGTGATTGCCCCATCAATGCGCGGACAAGGGTATGGCCGTCAACTCATATCACATATCTTGAAACAGGCACAGATCGACGGAATCCGGGACGCCTATGCGTTGACCACGACGATTCCATATCTGCTCAGCCGCTCATGTTTTGATGAAATTTCACGCTCAGATGCTCCAGAAGCATTGTCGGCATCCGAGGAGTTCCGTGGGGCTTGTCCCGTATCCGCGCGGTTGTTTCGCATTCCCATAGACAGTGCCAAATGATAACATCTATAACAAGGAGATTGCTCGATGTTAGACCCGAAAACAAGAGAACTGATTTCAATCGCAGCCTCGGTAGTGGCGAAATGCCAACCGTGCCTCGATTACCATGTGGAGGAAGCGCGGAAAGCTGGCGCATCCGACTCGGACATGAGAAATGCCGTCAGTATAGCACGTATGATACGCAAGCAAGGTGACGAGAACATGGACAAATACGCTGATGAGAAGCTGGGTGGAATGGCCCAGGAACAGCAAGCACCGAGCGCGTGCTGCTGTAGTGGCGGTTCGTGCAGTGGAGAGTAACTCAATGACAAAGGCTACAATCAAGGCAGGCGTATGTGGGTTCACTACGACTGTCACTGCTGAATCGGACGACATGCAAAACGTGAAGTTCGAGATTGAAAGCGACTGCGAAAACATCAAACGACTCGCGGAGGGCTTTCCACAGGTAGACGGATACACTGAAATCGGCGCTGGGTTTGACGGCGCTATTCATCAGGTCGTTCGTAAGACGCTCAAAGGCTGCTGTGCTGGTTGCATCGTCCCGTGTGGGATATTCAAGGTGATGCAGGTGGCTGCCGGACTTGCTCTGCCTGCTCTGGCTTCTGTAGATATTATCAAAGAATAGGTGAGGTATAAAATGGTTGATAACAAGTGTGGATGCTGCTGCGGAGGCAGTTCCACTCCCAACGGCAATGACATCAAGGAGTTCGTAAAAGAGAAATATGGACAGGTTGCGGTGAACGCCGCCGAGCGCAAAGAAACAAGCTGCTGCGGCAGTGGAACGAGCAAAGACGCCATAACTCGTGACCTTTATTCGGAGGCTGAGACTCAGGGGATACCAGTCGAGGCGCTGCTTGCGTCGATGGGCTGCGCGAACCCCATGGCTCTGGCCAATCTCAATCCTGGAGAAGTTGTCCTCGATCTAGGCAGTGGCGGCGGTATCGATGTGCTGCTTTCGGCAAAGCGAGTCGGCCCTACCGGTAAAGCTTACGGACTCGACATGACCGACGAGATGCTTGCGCTTGCTGAGAAGAACAAGGCTGAATCGGGAATTACAAACGTCGAGTTCTTAAAGGGCGAGATAGAGAACATCCCGCTGCCCGATGCTTCAGTGGATGTGATTATCAGCAACTGCGTTATAAATCTTTCCACCAACAAGGATCAGGTGCTTCGAGAGGCGTTCAGGGTAATGAAACCCGGCGGCAGATTCGCCGTAGCTGACATCGTCCTTACCAAGCAGGTATCGGATGCGGTCAAAGAACATGTCGGCCTATGGACCGGGTGCATTGCTGGTGCGCTTGAGATCAATGAATACAAGCTCAAGCTGCTGAAAGCCGGATTCACTGATGCCGGCGTCGAGATTGTGAAGACCTACTCCGCAGAAGATGCAAACGGCCTACTGCCGGATGAAGCTATCCAGCAGTTTGGCATGGACGGAATTGCGGAACTGGCGAGCTCGTTCGTCAGCGCATTCGTCAGAGCCACAAAACCCAAAAGTTGCTGTTGTTGCGGATAGACTGGAAAGTGAGGAAATGTAGATGAACAGGAGTTCAAAGCTTCGCAAGCTGCTGAATGCCGGAGAGACGCTGGTTATGCCTGACGCATATGATCCGATCAGTGCTCGCATCATTGAAAAGGCGGGCTTCAAGGCGGTTCAGTGCTCTGGAGGCAGCATTTCCATTGCGAGTTGCCTCCAGGCTGAGACTGATCTTGGTCTGGAGGAGAATCTGGAAGCCACTCGCCGCATCACGTGTTCAGTAAGCGTTCCGGTGATGGCCGATGGGGAAGATGGCTACGGTGATCCGGATACAGTAGCTGATACCATGCGCCGGTTTATCGGAGCCGGTGTGGCAGGGATCAACATCGAGGACCAGATTCTTTCACGTGGCCGCGAGTGTAACATCGTTGATGCGGACCTAATGGTCGAGAAGATCAAGTCCGCTCGTAAGGCTGCCATTGCGGAAGAGAATCCGGATATGATTATCAACGCCCGCACTGACGCTCTTCGAGCTTATGAGCATCGTAATGATGGGCTAAGGGAGGCAATCAAACGCGCGAACATGTATCTGGATGCCGGCGCTGACTTGGCATTTGTCTGCTATGCCGCGACTTTGGATGAAGTAAAGACGCTAGCGAAAGAGATATGCGGGCCGATCAGCATAGCCGCAGGAATGCCGTATAACATCCGCGAGTTCACCATCGACGACTTAAAGCAATTGGGTGTAGCGAGAGTGAGCCTGCCGATTTTGGCGATCTTGTCAGCGGTTCGCGCGCTATCTACTTCCATCTCTCTCATATCGGAACCAGATGGCTTTGCCAGGATAGTCGATGATGAGATTTGCTGTAGTCCAGGCGAATTGTCAGCATTGCTTCGCAGCTAGACTTTGATAGCAATAGCATCGTTGGTTTTACGCCAAGCTGCCGGGGGTAAAGACGCTGAAATACGTGGCGGGCCACTAGCAATCTATTCTCATTGACATTTCAGAGACATGCGGCATATACTGAATGCAACCTATCAATACATTTTGTTGCGTTGAATTGATTGCCGCCACTGGAGAAGAAATCTGTGAGTTTACCAAACGATACAAGAGTAAATCCGAATGTGTCCATAGGCGAACTTGAGTTGGACGCATATAAAGAGGAACTGTTTGCCGAGGGCTTTAAGGCGCTGGGAGACCCACATAGACTTAAAATTCTCTACCTGCTGCTGAGATGCGGAGAGATGTGCGTCTGCGAGTGCCTACCTGCGCTGGGTCTCTCTCAGTCGAACCTGTCATTCCACCTGAAGACGCTTAAACATGCCGGCTTCATAAAGGCTAGAAAATCCGGCAAGTGGATGTACTACTCACTTAACCGGCCTGCTTATGAGAACTTCATGTCGGAATTTAGCAGCCTATTCGACCTCGAAAAGTGGCCGGAGAAACCGCCGTGCACAACCTGCGATGATATTCGACATTCGATGGCCTGATAAGATGAGCCGTTACTAAGGTTAAAGGGGGCATCACTTGATGCAGAAGAACAGGATTATCTATATCGTTGTCGTGCTGGTGATTGCATTGGTCATAATCGGCCTGGCCAAAACAAGAAATAGCAAGATCGATAAGAATGAGGTTCAGGCATCCAATACCACTGATACGACGACAGCAGTGACCGAAAAACCTCAGGTTAAGCCCGAGCCTGCACTAAAGGCTTCGCCCGAAAGCGCAGCAATCAGCGCGGCTGCAAAGAAGGACCGCTATGTGTTCGTTACGTTTTACCGGAAAGACGATGCTGCCAGCAAGAAGATGCAAGCAGCAATGAAACCGGTGCAAGCCAAATTCTCTCGCCGCGCCAGCTTCGTCAGCGTCGATGTCGATAGCCCTATCCAGCAAGAGTTGGTTTTACAGTATGGTGCTGATCGCTCCCCTATACCCTTAACCCTCGTGATAGCTCCCAATGGAGCAGTCACGGCAGGCTATCCCAGTGAGATAACGAATACCGACTTCTCCAGCGCCTTCGTTTCTAATGGAATGGCGAGTGTAATCAAGGTTTTGCAGGACCGCAAGCTCGCCGCCGTCTGTATCCAAGGCCCCAGGACTAAGAACAACAAGAAGAGTTTGGCTACCGCCGAGGAACTAAAAGCTGCCCCGGAACTAGGCGGAGCCGTTGAGATTGTGAAGATCAATCCATCGGACCCTGCGGAATTCAGGTTCATCAAGGAATGCAAGATCGATGCTCGTTCCACTGATGCCCAACTACTCGTACTCGCCCCGCCCGGCAAGCTGGTCGGCAAGTTCGCCAGTACTGACACAATGGACACTATCATGACCACCCTCAAGAGTGCGCTGGGGGGCGGTGGTTGTGGCGGAGGTAGCTGCGGTGCGGGCGGATGCGGACCGTAGGCTACGGCATCTAGACCAAAATCTCTCTATTAGAACCGTAATCAATATACACAACTGGAGGAAATAACAGTGAAAATGAACAGGATCGTCGGATTCGCCATGACGGCAGCGGTCATCACTGCATTGGTATGCGCAGCGCCTATGGCAATGGCTGCGACTAAGACATCTCCCGCTGAAACTGCTATTCAGGCGGCCGCAAAGCAGGGTCGCTACGCAATTGTGACATTCTACAAGCAGAACGACGCGGCAAGCACGAAGATGCTCGAAGAAGCAAAGAAGCTCCAGGCAAACTACTCCAGTCGCGCCAACTTCGTCATTGCAGATGTTGGCAACGCTGTCCACAATGAAATCATCACAAAATATGGCGCAGATCGCGCTCCAATGCCACTGACCCTCGTCATTGCTCCCAACGGTGCCGTGACCGCAGGATATCCGAACGCGATCAACAAGACGGACATCTCCGATGCATTTGTCTCGAACGGGATGGCTGAAGTGTTGAAAGTACTCCAGGACGGCAAGCTCGCTGCGATCTGCATACAGAACTCTAAGACAAAGCTCAATAAGGAGAGTCTTGCAGCGGCTGAAGGATTAAAGTACGGGGCGCAGTTCCAAAACGCACTGGAAATCGTCAAGATTGATCCATCCGATAGCTCCGAGTCAAAACTCATTCAGACCTTGAAAGTGGATGCCAGCACAGAGAACGCACAGATGGTGGTCATTGCCCCTCCAGGCAGAATCATAGGGACATTTGACGGGACCGCCACGACCGATTCGATAGCAGCCACACTTATAAAAGCGCTCAGTGGGGGAACATGTGGTAGCGGAGGTTGTGGCTCGGGTGGCTGTGGCAGATAGTGCGAACCAGCCCCGAGCTAGCATTACAAATTTGGTGGGGGCATTACGGTTGCAATGCCCTCTCATAGTTCTAGGCCGCGATCAGACAACTGTGTTTCCAGAATATTATCCTTGGATAACCATGGTGGTGTCGCATCAAATATTATTGATGCTTTCAGGAACTCATCGTTTTTCCATCACGTAGAACTCTGTAGCAGTGGGTATTGTGAAAGAACGCATCAACGCATCCTGATGTGTTGATGAGACATTCACCGAGGAGGTAACGTGTCTATTCAAGAGCGGTTTCAAGCCCCGACAGGGGATAAAGCTATACTCTGTGACGATAGTAGCCTTTGTTGTCTCGCCGATGGGTTCAAAGCACTTGCGGACCTAACTCGGCTGCACATAGTCTACTTGCTTATGACTCGTGGTGAAATGTGTGTATGTGAGTTCACGCCGGCGCTTGATCTCACTCAGTCCAACGTATCATTTCATTTGAAGACTTTGAAGCAGGCAAAGCTCATCACTTCCCGAAAGGAAGGGAAGTGGACTTACTACTCTCTGGACCGCAAAGCCATGAAGCAGTTCCGCGCCGATTTCGATAACGTATTCGACTTGAACAAGTGGCCGGAGAAAACCGAACCCGCATGTTGTGAGACTACGGCATGCAAGAGGAGGACTGGAGCGGCTGGGGAGTGCTAGATTGAAACAGTTTGCAACTATGATGCTATGGAGGAATTCTTAATGCAGACCAAAAGAACAGCGCGTCTTGCTGCAATTGCAGCTGTTGTCATCGGGGTCGCGTGTACAATGCTCGGTGTGACAGCCGAAGCCAAGACACCGCCCGCGGAAAGCGCAATTCGAGCCGCAGCCAAGCAGAATCGTTATGCGTTCGTTACGTTTTTCAAGAGCAACGATAGCGCCAGCAAGGCAATGCTGGCTGATGTGAAATCAATCCAGGGAAAGTATGCAAGTCGGGCAAATTTCGTCAGTGTAAACGTTGGCGACAAGGCAAATCGTCAGGTAGTCTCTCGATATGGCGCGGATCGTTCGCCGATCCCACTGACCCTTGTGATTGCGCCAAACGGAGCTATCACTGGTGGATTCCCGAGGGAAATCGATAAGTCCAAATTATCGAGTGCCTTTGTCTCCAAAGGTACTGCTGCAGTGCTCAAAGTGATGCAGGATCGCAAGCTCGCAGCAATATGTCTGCAAAGCTCCAAGACAAAGCATAACAAAGAATGCCTCGCCACAGCTCGTGGCATAAAATCCGATTCCAGACTCGGCGGTGCGGTGGAGATAGTAAAAATAGATTCGTCGGATCGGTCAGAATCAAAGCTGTTGAAGCAATTGGGCATCGTTAATTCTGCCAATGCACAACTTGTGGTTATGGCTCCTCCAGGCAGGACATTGGGCAAATTCGATGGAACAGTGTCCAAGGCGAGCGTTATGGCGAGCCTGATGAAGTCGATGAACGGCGGCGGATGCAGCGGTGGCAGTTGTGGACCTGGAGGTTGCAAGTGACCCTGGATTTCAGGGCCTTGATAAGGATGCGTCATGAGAAAAATTGACATTATACTTAAGGAGCTCTGCGAACGTAAGAGCCAACTGATAACAAGCTTCATCGCGATCACTCTGGGAATAACCGTCATCGTTGGGATAAAGACGGTGACATTTTACTCCGAGAAGGCTGTAGCTCGTGAACTGGACAACCTCGGCGCTAATGTGCTGATTCTGCCCAAATCCGCGACTGTAAGTGACTACTACAGCGCAGATTTCGCCGATGCTGAAGTGCCCGAATCCTATGTGGACACGATAACCGCTTCGGGTCTGCAGGGAGTCGACAATCTCTCTCCGAAACTGACTATGCCTATCAAGCTCAAGGACCGCCGGTTTATCCTGACCGGGATACTACCCAAGAACGAGTTCAAGAGCAAACCTGCATGGCAGACCGGGAGTGATATATTTTCTAAACCGATGGGGTGCGGCGCTGTGGATGTTGCCGGAGTAAAGACCGGTAATACCGACTCATCCCTGGACAAGGCGGCTGTGCGCAAGGAGGTCATCAGAGACCTTGGTCCGCAAGAAGCCATTATCGGCCACGACGTTGCTCAGATTCTGTCATTGAAGAAAGGCAGTTCAGTCGATATCAAGAACACGAACTTCACTGTTCGTAAGGTGCTGCCGCAGACGGGCACAGTGGATGATTCGCGTGTCTTCGCCCATCTTCATACGGTGCAAAAAATGTATGGCAAGAGCGGAGTACTTAGCGCAATTGAGATCGTCGGATGCTGCAAGGAAATATCCAAGGGTCTCATAACTGGTCTCAACAAGGCTCTGCCCGACGCAAGAGTGGTCACTGTTTCGCAGATCGCCAGCACCCAGCTCAAGACCAATAATATGATGAGCCAATTCTCGCTGGTATTCCTTGTCATCATCGTTCTGGTGGGCGGGGTGAGTATAGCTAACTATATGTTCGCCAACGTTCAGGAGCGGCGCAAAGAGATCGGGACGCTTATTGCCATCGGCATGAGCCCTCGTCAGCTTCTGTCCATATTCTACGGAAAAGCAATCATCCTGGGTGCCGTGGGAGGCATAGTCGGATATGTGCTCGGCACAGTCCTGGCAGTCTTGCTTGGCCCGCGTATCGCACACATACCGGTGCTTCCCATTCCTTCGCTTCTCGGATGGGCGCTGTTAATATCCGTGGCGCTGAGTCTACTGGCAACGGCGATTCCCGCCAAGAACGCTGCCGGGCTTGACCCTGCCGCTACTCTGATGGAGGTATAGCTTTATGGCAATCATAGCCACTCAATCATTGGTCAAACACTACGGACGTGGAAAGAAAGAAGTCTCCGGCCTTGCGGGTGTAGATCTCACCGTAAAAAAAGGTGACTATGTTGCCCTGGTCGGACCTAGCGGCAGCGGTAAGACGACGCTGCTCCTAAGTCTTGGTGGGCTGATACATCCTACGTCGGGCAAAGTCATGGTAGACGGTACGTCCATATACGATCTGAAACCCGCCGACAGGATCGAGCTGAGGCGGTCAAAAATAGGTTTCCTTTTCCAGACGTTCAACCTGATACCTTACTTGACGGCTCTTGAAAACACTCAGGTGCCTCTGATGATCGCGGGAAAGAGCCGTGATGAGCAGGAGGCAATCGCACAATCCACGCTTGAGCGCGTAGGGCTGGGCGACCGACTCCACCACAAGCCGTCGGAACTCAGCATCGGCCAGCAGCAGCGGGTCGCACTGGCGAGAACCTTGGCGAACAGTCCATCTATGATCCTTGCAGACGAACCCACCGGCAACCTGGACCCGGCAACCGTCGATAGTGTGGCCGGCATGCTCAGGGAACTGAACGACGAGGGCATCACAATCGTCATGGTTACTCATGACCCAAGAATGGCCGCGCATGCGGGTCGTGTGGAGAAACTTGTAGACGGCAAGATAGAAGCACAGGCCGGATGAAAGTCTGGGCAGCGAACGCCAGATAACGCCAAATCGCTGTCCACATTTCAAAAACCATCAGGAGGAGAAACCACACTTGAATCCTAAAAATTTTGATCTCGATAGAATTCGACTTATAGCTGAGCAATACTACCGCGATGGTGACTACTACTGTTCGGAATCCATTGTAAAGACTATTAGAGACGAGTTCGGCTTGCCGGTACCCGATAGCGCAATAGCCATGGCCTCGGGATTCCCCGTAGGAATCGGAGGTTCGGGCTGCATGTGCGGTGCGATTGCAGGCGGCGTGATGGCGCTCGGAATGTTCTTCGGGAGAGAGAAGCCCAAGGACGAAGCAGTGAACAAGTGCATGATGCTTTCCAGGGAACTTCACGACATATTCCGGGATAGGCACAAGTGTCTGTGTTGCCGTGTGCTAACCAACGGAATGGAACTCGGATCGGCAGAGCATATGAAACAATGCGTGTCGTTCACGGGCGAGGTGGCACTTGAGACAGCGCGGATCATCATTAGGGAGTTGTGAAATGCAGATTCACCGGCTCGATATGATGGGAACCGTGATCCACTCTGCTGCGTATCTGTGAATACGTAGTTTACCAGCCTGCAAGGGTGTCTGGCTTGATCGTGGTGAGATCGATAAGATAATCGAAATTGCGTCATCGGGTGATCCTGCGCAATCAGAGATTTCCGATTTGGACCAGAAGCGGATAGCCAGCGAGAGGACTAGTCACCATCGTGAAGAACACGATGATGAGCACGAGCATCGTGACTACACTGACAGGAAAACAAGTCAACCCCGGCGTCGTGAGTCGTGGATATCGGATATCTTTGAATCTTTCGGCGGCGATTAAATTTTGAAACCTATGGTATAATACGTTCGATGAAGACTATTTGGATAATCAGATTATTGGCGATGGTAATTCTTGTCATATCCTGCGGCATGGCCTTCGCAGATTGTCACGGCGACTGCTGTGATGGATGCGACTGCTGCGGGACATGCGTGCACGCCTGTCGCTGTGGAATTATCCAGCACTGCTCGATCAATCCTGACATCACATATACTGCATTTGCATTAAACCACAGAGTGACTACTCCCAGCGTCACGACAGATGGCATCTTCCGCCCACCTGTCGCTGTTCTGTAACCTCAGTATGTTTTAACAAACCCAACTAAACCCGGATTATGCACTTCGCGCATAATCCGGGTCTCCGAGAGCATTATTCACGTTCCTCGTGAATAATGCGGGTAAAGTCAACAATGAGGATATGGATATGTTTGTATGCTATCGCGCGTGCAGGATAATGTTCGCCTGCTTTGCGGTGATGGCTGCTGCGTCAGGAGTAGTGGCAGAAGACCTATCATTGCAGCAGGCACTGGATATCGCAATCAAGAACAACCCGACTGTGGCCGCCGGTCGGTTATCAGCAGATGCGGCCAAACAATCAGCCAAGGGAGCGAATGCTCTCACAAATCCGGAGATTCTTGTGGCTCCATCTATTGTCGGCGATGCGGGGTCGGATTCAGCTCTGCTGTTCTCTCAACCACTGGAAATCAACGGCAGTCGAAGAGTGCGAGGACAGATAGCTTCGTCTGAAGCGACTGCTGTCGGCTACGATTCCGACACGACACGGCGAGAAATATTATTGCGTGTAAACCAAAGTTACTGGGATGTTGCCCGGGCTCAGGAATTGGTAAAGCTCAATCAGGAGAATATCACATACCTGGAGACCGTCCGCGCTGCTGTGCAGAAGCAATACGACGTCGGCACCGCGCCGGGAGCACAGGTTCTAAAGATGGATGTGGAGCTTGCGCGGGCAAGACAGGAACTCTCCCAGGCTCAGCTTGGGCTGCAACAGTCGATGGCCGAACTAAACACCCTTATGGCTTGTCCGACCAACAATGTGTTTTCTGTGAGCGAGCCTCTCATATTCAACGATGTATGCATCGACTGCGCGGGTCTGCTCACGTCGGCGCTGGCCCGCCGTCCTGAAATTGCCTCTGCATGTGCGCAATATACTTCAGCCCAGGCACAAATAAAAGCCGCCAAGCTTCTGCGTGTTCCCGACCTCGCCTTGCAAGCCCGCAGGGAGTCGTTCGATAACGACAGCGACAACGGCGTGGCAATCGCTATCAATCTGCCACTGCTGGATTGGGGCTCCGCACGCGCGGAAGAGCGTCGGGCACGCCTGGCCGCGCGAAGCAGGGAAAAGCAAGTGGAGGCGGTTCGAAACAATATCTCACTGGACATTGAGCAGGCTGTCCAGCGAGTGAACACGGCGTCGCAAGTGGTGCGCGAGTATCAGGGCGGTGTGCTGACCACGTCCGAAGAATTGGCGACAATGGCCCGTAAAGGTTTCGAAAAAGGCGCCAGCAGCTACCTCGAAGTCTTGGAGGCACAAAGGACGCTCAGGAGCGTCAGGTCAGACTACTACTCCGCTCTCGCCGAGCACGCTAAGGCACTCGCGCAACTGGAGTGGGCTTCGGGCTGCGCCGTCTCACAAATGAAAACTCTGGAGGCAAACAAGTGAAGATACACTATCTGTTTATACTTCTGGCTGTTGCATTCGCTTCTGCCGGAATTACATACACATTAATGAGAAAGAACGCTTCCGCTGAGTCAAATGCGTCCACACACGAAGAGCATAATGAAGAATCCGGTGGTCAGAAACTTGAGATAGCCGGGCTTAAGATCGAGCCTGCTGCGGCAGGCGAAGGATGGGAATCCGTCTCAGTCACCGGCAAAGTCACCGTTCCACCGGACAGGCTCGTGAAGATAAGCTCGCGGATCGAGGGCAAGGTAGTTGGGGCGCATGGCACAGTCGGCAGCGTCGTCAGCCGGAGACAGGTTCTGGCTGTGATTTCCAGTGTAGAGTTGGCCGAAGCAAGAGCGGCATATAGGCAGGCCGTCGCCAAACTATCAGCCGCACGTAAATACTATGAGCGCGAGACCCAGGTTGCAAAGCTGGGCGCGGCAAGCATGCGCCCGGTGGAGGAGGCGCGAGCAGACGTCCTAGCGTCACAGGGTGAAGTGGCAGACGCCAAAAGTGAACTTGCACAGGCAAAGAGCGAGGTCACCCGTGAAGAAAGCGAACTGGCCCAGTGTAAGGCGCGTTTTGAGCGTGCGAAGGACCTCTACGCCGACAAAATCGTCTCCAAACAGGACTTGGAGACTGCCGAGGCGGAGTATAAGCGCGACTCGGCGTCGGTGGATATGGCAAGGTCAAAAGTGGATCAAGCTCAGACACGTGTCGAAAAAGCTGAGTCTAAGCTGGAGATATCCAAGCAATATCTTACCCGCGAGACAAAAGTCCAGAAGAGCCGCGTGGTGGATTTGAGATCACTGCAGAGCGCGAAGGCGGAAGTCGATTCTGCGCGCATAGAGCTGCAATCCGCATCGGATAAGATACGCGTGCTGGGAGCCTCACCCACCGGCTCGGGCGACACCATCGCCGTAACCTCACCAATAAGCGGACGGATAGTCGCGCGCAACACAAATGTCGGTGAGACGGTGAGTCCATCCGATGTGCTCTTTACTGTCGCGAACCTTTCCCAAGTCTGGGTTGAAGGTGATGTGTATGAGAAGGATTTATCGAGGGTGCATAAGGGACAGTCTGTCGAAATCAGAGTGGATTCCTACCCGGACAGGACGTTTTCCGGCAAAGTCGACTCCATCAGCGACATTCTCAGCGCCGAATCACGGACTGCAAAAGTGCGCTGCATCGTCACCAACTCTCAGGGTCTGCTGCGCGGCGAAATGTTCGCTCGGATGAACCTGCTTATATCGAAACGAGGGCAAACAGTGCTCGTAGCCAAAGATGCCGTATTGGACGATTCGGGCAGCAAGATAGTCTATACGCCGTGCATGGAGTGCCCGGAAGATAAGAAAGCCGGAACCAACGCTTGCGGGGCCTATGACAAGCTCATTGTCAAGACAGGTCAGATGCGCGGCAATCGTATAGAGATACTCAGCGGCCTTGAGCCGGGGACGCCCGTTGTCACCACCGGGGCGTATCAGATTAAGACCGCCATGAGTTCCGGCAAGCTCGAAGCCGGATGCACGGATCACTAGGAACCGCCTATGGCGGTTGCCCGCTTGTTTAGCTTAAAAAGCTTATATCAGTTGTAAGCTTGTTTGTCGTCTGAAGATTGATGCTATTCTTGGAGATAAAGATGGATTCATCACATGGAAGTCTGATCGACAGAATCATACATGCCTCGTTCCGGCAGAAGGCAGTCGTTTTGATGCTGGTGGGGCTCGCACTGGTTTTCGGCATATCGGCATACAACCAGATGCCTCGCAACGTCTACCCCGACATCACCATTCCGGTCTTCACCATCGTGACAGAAAACGAGGCCATGGCTCCGGAAGAAATCGAGACTATGATTACCCGGCCGATGGAGTCGGCTATGAATGGCCTGCCGGGAGTGCGACGGATTCGTTCCCAGACCACCCAGGGTCTTTCCTCGGTGGTAGTAGAGTTCGACATCGAGACCGAATTCTGGCGCGCGAGGCAATTTGTGACCGAGCGAATGAGCCAGGTTGCCGCCCAACTTCCTGCTGGCACTGAACCGCCGAACCTTTCCAGCGCAACGACTCGCCTGGCGGAAGTCTACGAGCTTGCCATCGAGGGCGACCTGCCTCCTACCGAACTGCGCGAGATCGCAGAGTGGCAGATTCGCTATAACCTGCTTACGGTTCCAGGTGTCGCCGAAGTGCTCAACACCGGCGGTCGCATGCGCCAGTACAGAGTAACAATAGAGCCTGCGAAACTGCGCTCGCACAACGTGAAGCTCGCCGAGTTCGAGGAAGCGCTCAAAAGCAGCAACGAAAACGCCGCCGGAGGCTTCATCAGCACCGGTCCGACCGAGTATACCGTGCGCGGCATCGGCAGGCTCAACTCAATTGACGATATCAGGGACACGGTAATAACCGAGCGCAATGGCGTACCGCTGTTTGTTCGTGATGTCGCGGATGTGGTGGACGGAACCGCCATCCGCAGGGGTATCGCCAGCAAAAACGGCAAGGAGACCGTGGTCGCGCTTGTGATCAAGCAGCCCAATGCGGATACGATGACTGTCGTCGAGGGCGTAGAAAAGGCAATCGAGGAAATGCGCTCGTCCCTGCCCAAAAGCGTCCATTTGACCCCTTACTACGATCAGACTCATCTGATTTCGCACTCGCTTTCGAGTGTGACGCGTGCAATATTGGTAGGAGCGGTGCTGGTTATTCTTGTGCTATTAGTGTTCCTGGGACACTTCCGCAGCACGCTCATTGTCGCCGCTTCGCTCCCGCTTTCGGTTATGATCGCAGGCATTCTGATGAGGCAGCTCGGCGTCGGGCTGAACACGATGTCACTCGGTGGGCTGGCTATTGCCGTCGGGATCATGGTCGACGCTTCGATCATTATGGTGGAAAATATCTACCACCGGTTCCACAAAAACCGTGGAAATCTGAATGATGCCCATACAAAGGAAGCTATTGCTCATAAGGCCTCAATCGAAGTTGGGCGGCCGATAGCCTTCGCCACTTTCATAATCATAGCGGTCTTCCTGCCACTCTACCTGATGGGCGGAATCGAAGGGCTTCTCTTCAGACCGCTCGCGGTGACGGTGGCTGCCGCGATGTTGGTTGCGCTGGCACTTTCGCTCACGTTCACACCGGTGCTCGCCACTCGGTTTTTGCACCCTAAGGACGGCGACGATCCCGAAGGCGAAGTGAGCTTTGTAAAGTGGATCAAGCGGGGATATGTGCCGGCTTTGGAGTATGCGCTTCAGCACCGGTGGCAGGTTATCGGTATCGCATTTGGGCTACTCATACCGACTGCCCTTGGGCTATTGGCGGTTGGTAAGGACTTCATGCCCAAGCTCGACGAGGGCGCATGGTTCGTATCCACAGTAACGCCTCCAGAGACTTCACTTGAAGAAAACAACAGAATCACCGGTCAGATCGAGCGACTTCTTGCCAAGAATCCTGATGTTGAGAGTGTGATTCGCCGTAACGGCCGTTCCGAACGGGCAATCGGGTGCGTGCTGCCGGTCAACTCGGGCGAGATGATGGTAAACCTTAAGCCCAAAAACAAGCTTTCGAAGCCAGCCGATGAGTTGATGGCGGAAGTTCGTGAGCAGATCGAGCGAATACCGGGGGTCGCGGTTGCATTCACTCAGCCGCTACAGAACAAGATAGACGAGAGCATGGAAGGCACTCCCGCGCCGCTGCAGGTCAAGCTCTTCGGTCCCGATATTCAGACTCTCGCCCAGATCGGCTCTCAGATCGAGGGGATTGTAAGGAAGACTCGCGGTGTGGCGGATGTGAAGCTGGATCAGGCCTCAGGGATTCCGCAGGTTCAGGTGCAGATAGACAGGCAGGCAGCCGCGCGCTATGGAGTCTCTGTCGTGAATATCTCCGAGCTGGTTCGACTGGCAATCGGTGGCGAAGAACTCACCCAGGTCTGGAAGGACCAACGCAGCTATGGTGTGTTTGTGAGATTTCCAGACCAGCTTAGGGGTGATATCGAGTCAATCAAGAACCTGATGGTCGATACTCCCAGTGGCTCGCAAATTCCACTTTCGCAGGTCGCGACCGTGAGCCTGTCGCAAGGCCCGAACGTGATCTGGCGTGAAGCGATGAACCGGCGCATCAGCATCGACGCGAGCATTCAGGGCCGCGATCTCGGCAGTGTGGTATCGGATATTAAGAATGGTCTTAAAGATGTCAGGCTTCCTTCAGATTACTATGTGGTCTTCGGTGGGCAGTTTCAGAACCAGCAGCGGGCGATGAAGTCGTTGATGCTCGCAACAGCCGTCGCGCTCGCTATTGTATTCATGCTGTTATTTCTCGCACTGCGCTCAGCTTCACACGCCGGGATCATCCTTGCTACCGTCCCAAGCGCGTTCATCGGCGGAGTAGCTTCATTGTTGATCACTGGAGAAAGCCTGAATGTCTCATCGGCTGTTGGGTTTATCGCCCTCTTTGGCATTGCGGTACAAAACAGCCTGGTGTTGCTGACACAAACCAGTGATTTCATCGCCGACGGACATTCCAAAGAGCAGGCGATCCGTCTTGCAAGCGTGCAAAGGCTTCGCCCGAAACTGATGACAGCTTCGTGCGCCGCCCTAGGGCTTCTACCGATTCTTTTGAGTCGAGGGGTCGGAGCAGAGATAGAGAAGCCGCTGGCGATTGTAATGGTGGGCGGCCTGGTGACATCGACTTTGTTCACATTGCTGGTTCTTCCGGCGGTGTACATGGCGCTGGAAGAAATTAAGAACCGTGGATCGGCCTATTGGGACAAACGCACTGATGGAGACAGAAACGAGAATGCGAGAACTGTGGAAACTATGAACTCTTAAGACCGGCTGTGAGGTGCATTCAAGGGACTCATCCAGCAAGTCCGACGACATTGGAGCGATTAACCTGGTTTCCTATGAGTTGTGTCAGCACACAGCCCCAAACACGCAAAAAGCGGAAAACCTCGGTTGAGAGAGTTTTCCGCTTTACATTTGGTAGCCCCGAAGGGATTCGAACCCTCGATCTCATGGCTGAGAACCATGCATCCTGGACCACTAGACGACGGGGCCACATCTTGTGCATTTCGTTGAAACGCACAAAAAGTATAGCAAATACAGAAGAACCATGTCAATACTGTCAACGCAAGAGTTCACTCTTCCTAAGTATTTGCTCTGTTCTGAAAAAAGTGAAAGTGTTTTTGGGGATAAAGCATGACTTTTGCAGTCTGACGTACACTTAATATATGAGCGAATACGACTGATTGGCGCGAGAAGAGCTGATCGAGATCATTTTGCGCCAGTAACAAGATGTTGAGGCATTAATGGCTGATGTCGAGATGTTGTGAAAATGTTCTCTAGTGGTGGCAAAGACAGTAGTGCTACCCCATCTATCAAGCCGAGTGGAGTCTTACTTGCATGATTAGGGATCTCCGCAGCATCTGCTGTGTAAGCGTATAATGTCAGTATATGCCGGAGATGTTTACATTCGTTGAGCATGTGAATGTGCTCCTAGCAACAATGCTGTCGAGCGTGCGATAATACCCGCTGTGATATCTCGGAAGATAAGTGGTGGAACCCGCTCCGCAAAAGATACCCCAGATTTGTGCGCAGTAAATAATACTCACAAAGAGTGAGTAGTTATATGTCAACTGAACTGTTGACAAAAAATGCGAGGTCATACATAATACAGTATCTATTAGAGTGCATAAGTAGTTTACTTAATCAAACGCTGGCACCATTAATTTACGACTGATTTTGGCAAAAATATATGCTTGCAATGTGGTAGTATGGGCAGGTTGTCAGATTGACAACATCTATTTATATGCTATGTATTTCATTGCAGAAGGCCATATTCAGCAAGATGCTTTGGGTATAGGGCAATTAAAAATTGTTTTCTGCTATGCTGTTATATTGATGGAAAAGTGCTATTATTATTGTTAGATTCAGCTAGCTGTTTTTTACTGATTTACGGCTCAGTAAGAGTTGATAATGAGCGTGCTGGTAGAGTGATGCTCCCACCGATCTTAATTAATTCCCATAAGCTGAACCATCTCTAATGTTTAGTTACATTTGTCGGCAGAAAGAGAATGATGTTGCGCAACGAATGCTGTAACATGTAGTATATGAAAACCAATCCAGTTGTTGATACGAGACAGCAAAAATGAACCTTCGCCAAACAGAAATAAGTAAGCTTTTAACAACAGAGCAAGAAGTAAACGTTCAGGAATTGGCTGAGCGTTTTGGCGTTTCCCAAATGACAATTCGACGAGATTTGTCGTATCTTGAGGATGAAGGCCTTGCCATTCGCAATCATGGTGGGGCGATACTTGCCGGCAAGCTGCGTTATCTTCGCGGTGCGATCCCAGAACAGGACGGTTCATCCAAAAGCATAGCGATGGGAAAACTTGCGACGAGCCTGGTCAGTGACGGGGAAACCGTAATGGTGGATAGTGGTCCATTTTCATTTGAGGTAGCCCTTCAGCTGCCCCGTGAGATTGGAATCACGCTGGCTACAACATCTCTGGGTGTTGCGCAGGCTCTATACGGTTCACGTATCAAAATTCTGCTCCTAGGTGGTTTTCTCAGAGACGACTGCCCCAGTCTCTTTGGACCTTTGACAGAACAGGCGCTTGTTGGTTTGACGGTTGACACCCTATTTGTTGACTGTGACGGTGCAGACAGCCGTGAAGGTTTTTATGTTGCCGATTTACAAGCCGCGTCACTGAAGCAGGCAATGATACGCTCCACGTTTCGTGTTGTAGTGGTGGCGGACAGTTCCAAGTTCAGTCGCCGTTCGTTTGCTCGTTTTGCGGTTCCTCAGCAGGTTCAATATCTGGTAACCGATTCCGGCATCTCTCCGCGAGACCGCGCGAATCTTGAAGAGCGAGGCGTCAAGGTCATGATTACGGAAGATGTCGAGTAGACGATAAATAACCGAGAGCCGATTCTTGCATCCTTACTTACCTCATTATTTTTATCACCTGTCATCTTTTGCTCGCCTGGCTGCATATAAAGCAAAAAATAGTTCGTGATACTTGACAATGTGCCGATTGTAGGATATTTATAAGTTAGCGAGCGGGCAGTAGACCACACTCACTCTGAAAGGCAGCAGATGTGAGTAACCCAATGGAGGTTTCTCAAATGCAAGGGAAAGTGGTAATACTGCTCATTGTTTTTGCTCTAATCATGTGCGCATGCCCATACGTGCTAGGAGCGCAAATCACCTCGATTGCTGCTGGTCAAGACTTCACCATAGCCCTTATGGGCGATGGCACTGTATGGGGTTGGGGAGCAAATGAGAGCGGTCAGCTTGGTGATGCAACAATCCAATCTCATTACTATCCAACAAGGGTGCGGAATCTCACACAGGTCACTACAATCGCTGCGGGTAAGGCACATTGCGTTGCTCTGAAGAGCGATGGCACTGTATGGTCCTGGGGACGTAACGATTATGGCCAGCTTGGCGACGGAACTATTACCACCAGCAGCACTCCAGTCCAGGTCACAGGTCTGGAAAATGTGGTAGCAGTGGCGGCCGGTTATTACCATACTCTCGCGCTTGATAGTGATGGCAGAGTGTGGGCATGGGGCAACAACGCTTATGGCCAACTTGGTGATGGAACAACCGCCGGCAGCATGACTCCGGTTCAAATATCTTCTCTATCAAATGTGACTAACATAGCTGCAAGTTATGGACATTCTGTCGCTCTCGACAGCAACGGTAATGTGTGGACATGGGGCTGGAACTATTTTGGCCAACTTGGTGATGGAACAACCATCAACAGTACTTTTCCCGTTCAAGTGCTTGGATTGACCGGAGTGACTGCCATATCGGCAGGTACCTATCACACAGTTGCTTTAAAGGGCAACGGCACCGTGTGGTCTTGGGGAATGAACAATGGCGGCCAACTTGGTGATGGGACGACAGATAACAGCAGCATCCCCGTCAGAGCAATAGGACTCACAGGCGTAATTGCTATTGCAGCGGGCTATGACATAAGCGCTGCCATAAAAAGCAACGGTACCGTATGGACATGGGGCTTCGATCTTACTGGTCAATCTTGCTATGTTTCTACACCGACTGTGGTGGCAACTTTAACAGGCGTAAAGTCAATAGCTGCTGGTTGCATACATATGGCGGCTCTCAAAGATAACGGCAGCGTGTGGTCTTGGGGAAGCAACTGTTACGGTCAACTAGGAATTTACTGTGAAAGTAACAGTGACACCCCGGTTCAAGCAGCAGGCCTATGCCCGGTAGTGGCTATATCAGCGGGCGTTTTCCATAATACTGTGCTCAAGAGCGATGACACTGTATGGGCATGGGGGCAGAATAATTATGGTCAACTGGGCGATGGCACAACAACCAGCAGACCTCGTCCGGTGATGACGAAAAATTTGACGGGAACTTTAGCGGTATCGGCAGGGAGCATGCATACATCCGCGCTTGAAAATGATGGTTCGGTGTGGATATGGGGACAGAATTTACTTCCATCAGCAATTTTGTCGCCTGTTCAAAAATCGGAAATAACAGACGCGATAGCAGTTGATGCAGGCAATAGATATACTTTAGTCATAAAGCACGACGGTACCGTATGGGGTTTTGGACAGAATAACTACGGTCAACTTGGAAATGGTACAACAACAAGCACATCATATCCGGTTCAGGTGTCTGGTTTAACTGGTGTAGTGGCTGTTGCATGCGGCTATTTTTATGCTCTTGCGCTCAAGAACGACGGCACTGTATGGGCATGGGGCCATGGATACCTATGCGGTGAGACATTGCAAGATAGCACCATCCCCATTCAGGTTCTCGGGCTGAGTGGAATTGTGGCAATATCTGCAGGCAATGATCACGGCATAGCACTTAAATGCGACGGTACCATATGGGCTTGGGGGCGCAACAGTTACGGTCAGCTTGGCAATGGAACTACAACAGGAAGTTATCCACCAAGTAAAATACAGAGTCTTACAGGAATCACGGCGATTAGTGCGAGTTATAATTATTTCAACCTCGCACTAAAAAATGACGGCACAGTATGGGCTTGGGGAAGGAATGAACGCGGTCAACTTGGTGATGGTACGACATATACTCATGCCGTTCCATTTCAAGTGCCGATCGTCAGTAACATAAAGGCAATATCTGCAGGTGTGTATCACAGCATTGCTCTCGGCTGTGAGGGCACATTATGGACGTGGGGCGATAATTATTATGGCCAACTTGGTGATGGCACCACTACATCTCACATAACACCTGCTAAGGTGCCTGATATGGTCACTTCCGATGGCGATGCTTCCGCCTCAATAACCATAAACTCGGGAGATGCCTGCACCAATTCCACGGCAGTAAGCTTGAGCATAGCCATGTCATCGGAGAGCACTGCCTCGCAAATGTGTTTCAGCAATGATGGTGTTACATATGGAGACTGGGAGTTATGTAGTAGTACAAAGAACTGGACATTGACGGATGGTGACGGTATTAAAAGCGTATATGCCAAGTTCAAAGACGATGACGACAATGAGTCAGTGCCCGTCTGTGATACTATAATTCTTGATACCACCGGACCGGTGATATCCGGTGTCAGCATCAGGACTCCATACGGAACTACCCCATGCATGTTTGCTGCAGGGGATATACTGAATGTCGATGCCACTATAGTCGATAACTGGGGTGTGGCCTCAGCGTCTGCAAATGAAATGTCTCTTCAGAATAAATTGATATGCGGAGAATACGCATCGAATTCATGGATTTGTGATATGACGGCACTGCCCGAGATAGGCAATCATAACGTGTGCATAACTGCAACGGATGCAGCGGGCAATTCCTCTACCGATTCAAGCGCGTTTTACAGGACGGCCATGGTTGTGGCGGCGAACGGCAGGTCTTTGAATGACCCGATAATGGCAGATGCTTGTGGGCAGTTCATCTTCAGGCTGTATGGCCGGGCAAGCGTAATCGATTCGACTCACTTCAGCATCAACGATGGGTCCAGTGTGAATGTAAATGTGGTAATGTCAGATAATGCGGTCACCGGTGTAGACGATGATGACTTTGTGAGTATCAGAGGAATACTAGATACCTCCACCAATCCTCCGACACTGACCAGCGCATCCGCACTGATTACAAACTACACAAAAGGTCAGCAGTAAATAAGTCTGATGGGCCGGGGTTTCTCCGGCCCATCATTAATTAGCTGCCTTTTATGTCTTTAAGGACTTTCATCACATTGTTTTCGCCGCGCCCAAAATAGTCGTGCAGCTTCATATATTCGGCAAAGAGCCTGGAGTATACACTATGGCTTTTGGGGTTGGGCTTGTAGCTGATATCCTTTACAGCCGCCATCTTCTCCGCAGCCTGAGTTATATTGTCATAACCGCCTTTTGCTCTGCCTGCTGCCACTGCTCCCCACATGGCCGAGCCTAGCGCGCATGTCTGAGCCGATGCCGCCACCTTGAACTCTCTGTTCGCGACATCCGCATATATCTGCATCAGCAGATGGTTTTTCTCCGCCAGACCTCCACAGGCGACGATCTCATCTACCGCTATGCCGTCGCGCTCGAAGGCGTCGATGATTACCTTAGTGCCGAAAGCAGTCGCCTCAATCAGCGCTCGATAAATGTGTTCAGGTTTAGTGTCCAACTTCATACCGACAATCATGCCGGTGAGGTCTGCGTCGACCAAAACGCTTCTGTTGCCGTTCCACCAGTCCAGTGCGATCAAGCCATTTTCGCCGGGTTTTAGCCTTGAGGCTTTTTCTATGAGCAGATCGTGTATGCCCATTCCACGTGAACTGGCCTCGTTGGTATATGATGCCGGGACGCAATTATCGACAAACCATGCGAAGTGGTCACCCACGCAGCACTGCCCGGCTTCAAAACCGTAGTAGCCAGGTATGACCCCGTCCTCGACATACCCCGAGATGCCTTCGACACACTTAGGCTGACTGCCGAGAATGATATGGCAGCTGCTGGTGCCCATTATTATCACCATCGTGCCGTCTTTAGTGACAGTGGCGGCTGGAATTGCGGCATGGGCATCTATTACGGATACCGCCACAGCCGTTCCCGGTTCAATCCCCAAAGTTTGCGCCATCATGGGGGTCAGCTCGCCGGCCTTTGTTCCGACAGGCAGGATGTTGCGGCTCATTTTCTCATCTATTATGCGTTCGATCCGCGGGTTCAGCGCGCGCAGGAAGTCATTTGATGGAAAGCATTCCTGTTTGTCCCACATAGACTTATATCCCGCCGCGCATGCGCTTCTGGCCTCCACGCCGGTAAGTTTCATGGCGATCCAATCGCCTGCTTCAATGAATTTATCCGCTGCGGCATATACTTCTGGGGCCTCATCAAGTATCTGGAGGAGTTTCGGGAAGAACCACTCGGAACTAACCTTGCCGCCATATCTGTCTAGAAAAGTCTCACCCCGTGCCAGGGCAACTTCAGTTACCTTGTTCGCCTCCGGCTGAGCGGCATGGTGCTTCCAGAGCTTGACCCATGCATGCGGGTTCTTTTCCCACTTGGGGTCGAAGCACAGCGGCTCGCCATTTTTGTCTATGGGCAATATCGTGCACGCTGTGAAGTCCAGACCTATCCCGACTACATCCTCAGGCTTTGCGCTTGCATCTGCCATCACACTCCGTACGACTTTTTCAAGGCATGTCAGGTAATCACGAGGGTCCTGAAGTGCCCAGTCCGGCGGCAGCTTTGCGCCTGATGTGGGCAACACGTCGTCAATCACGCCGCTCGGATAGTCACAGACGCTAGTCGCAATCTCATTGCCCGTTTCCACATCCACCAGCAGAGCGCGAGCAGAGAGTGTCCCAAAGTCGATTCCCAGGGCGTATTTCATCACTTGACCCTTTCCCAAATGGGCAGTATTCTCTCTGACTGTCTCGGACCAAGGATTATCGGGCTGATTCCTGTTATCTCGCAGTAGTAGTTAAGCTCTTTGACCACATCGCCATAGACACCATGAGCA
Organism: bacterium; assembly: GCA_021371935.1. Taxonomy (NCBI): domain Bacteria; species bacterium. Next base: position 62,339 of record JAJFVF010000005.1, on the reverse strand, counting down.
TGATTAGCCGGGAAAGCAGACAGGAATTCGTCGAAGCTGCAGTCGAGCCTTGCATGCACATGCGGCCATGTCGGGTCTGTCTGCGCATTGAGTCTCTTTCGCTCTTCGGCTGGCAGGTCCACAACTTCGCCGGGCACTATCGCCATAAACGGCTTCTCGTCCCACAGTCCCAGCCTGGCGAAGGTCATCTTGCCTGGCGCTGCATCGAACTCAACGGATGCGCCCCCAGCCTTGAAATAGAATTCCAGCGCCGGATGGAATGTGATTTTCTTGAAGTTTTCATTCGGGTCATAGCTGCGGGAAGCATACCATGATGAGTGATTGCCGGAGTTGCACCAGTCCCAGATATCGAGTTCTGGGTGATAGAGCCGGACATCCATAAACAGGGTCGGCAGACCGCCGCTGATATATTTGAGCGACTGCATCGTTATCGCAGCGTACGAATCAGCTTCAGTGGCGCAGACTGTAGGCTCTTTGGGTCCACGCCAATCATATGGGTCGTTCATTATCATCTCAGGCACATCGCCCAAGCATATATATTCCGTAAGCTCCCGCTGGCCCTTCAGACCGCAGAAGTCAAACCCCTTTTCCTTGTTGACAGCCTCCATCGCCAGGTATATCCCGATCTGGGTCTTCAGGGTTTCCGGGGTGAGCATCTTGCCGTCATAGAGCAGCCGGTCGCCGAGCATTTCCTCAAACCACTTTAGCCCGGCCTCGATCTCTTTTTGAGGTATAGTTTTCATTGTCTCGACAAGCTGCAATTGGTCTATCTGACAGCAAGTCGTGCCGAATGCTTTCAGGGTGGGGGTTAAATGGAAATAGCCGGTCTCCATACCCATGGAGTGGCCGCCGTAGAGACCATAGACCTCATTTTTCATGGTCGTGGCTGCCTGTGATGCTCTCAGCCAGGCGAAAACGTTTTTCTGGACTTCCGGGTCATCAATCTCACCGACTATGCGATGGGTACGCCTGCCTGCCTGCCTCAAAGCACCGTCGCTTGCCAGCAGACCCACATTGCCGGGATATTTGCCGTTGTTGTTAGACAGCGAGAGTATTGGAATATCGGATCCCAGGCTGTTTACCAGAGGCCAGGCGAGGAAGGGGAAGTTCCAGACGTTATAGCACATAATAAGCTGTTTTACATTAGCCCGAGCCAGTTCTTCTCCGACTTCCTGAGCCACTCTGACCGATGTGATAGTCTTTGACGCCGTAATCACTTCCGGCGCGCTGCCGTCCTGATTTCTCATGCCCTTTCGGATAATAGCCGCCCACTTGTCGACCACGGCCATATTTTCATTGACGTTCTGTGTCCAAACGTGCTCGCGCTCATCATTGAGCATAACCAACCCGATAGGCGTGCTTCTCATTTGATTGCTCCTCTGCCAATGTTATAAATATATAGTAGATAATGCTGCAAAGAGTGTCAAATTGGCTTGACCGGTGCCTTTCAAAATGCTAAAGTGGACAAGTTTGATCGCGTCGATACGGTGCGTTTTAGGACACCATTGAACAATTATATGACTGAGCGCTTTTCATGGTTCTCAGCTATTTCCAAGAGAGGAAACGGATGGACTATAGCAGTTTAGATCGAACAATTCAATCGATTAAAGACAAAAAAGAGGCTCTTGTACAGGTCGAGGCCTTGAGAGGGTGGTCCCACAAGATTGTTGATGGTTTCGATGAGCCATGCGAGGCTCTCTTTGCGGGTGAACATGAGATTGCCAATAGCGGGTACACATGGTCATCTGCGCGCGGTGATGCGTGGTTCTGGAAAGAGGTCATTTTGCCGGAGGAAGTCTGCGGTATCGGTCTTGCAGGTTCGTCTGCGGATTTCATCTTCATATTTCCAATTGGCTCCACTATATTCCTCAATGGTAAGCGTATCTATCATGAGCCGTTCTGGTCGGACACAAGAGCAATAGAGCTTAAGGTGCTGGATAGTTGCAAGCCCGGCGAAAAGCTGCTCTTCGCCGTCAAGGCCAAGAGCGGTGATGGTTTCGGGGCTTTCCTGGATACGTTCTTAAGAATTGAATCGCTGGACAAAGTCGGCTGTGAGATGGATATGTTTGTCGGGCAGCTCGAGCTGTGCAAATACTATACTCAGTCTGCTCCTACTACCGAAAAAGAGTCTCTGCTTCAAAAAGCGGTGGATGCGATAGACCTTGATGCCCTTGAAAACAACGACTGGTCGCGCTGGAGTGAATGCGTGAAGAGTGCAGTAGACATCCTGATGCCTTTTGACGCCGATGCAAAGAAATTTGAGATCGATCTCATCGCACATTCGCACATTGATATGAACTGGCTCTGGCCGTGGAACGAAACTGTCGATCTCTGCAAGCGAGATTTTTCAGCTATGGATTCTTTGATGAGCCGCTATGATGACTTTGTGTTTTCGCAGAGCCAGGTGGCTGTCTATAAAGCTATGCAGGACTATCACCCTGACGTCTTCGAGCGCATCAAGGAACGCATTGCTCAGGGCAAGTGGGAAGTGACGGCCAGCACTTGGGTCGAGGGTGATCTCAACACTGCTATGGGCGAGACTCTTATCAGGCAGATACTCCACTCCAAGCGCTACCTGCGCGAGAATTTTAATATAGAGCCGAGAGTATGCTGGGAGCCGGACACGTTCGGTCATCCGGCCACATATCCTCAGATTCTCAAAAAGAGCGGCATAGATTATTACTACTTCTGCCGTGCAGGCAAGGGCTACTCGGCGTTTCTGTGGCAGTCTCCCGACGGCTCGCAGGTGCAGGCATATAATGACTATGGCTATGGCGGGGATCTTTCGCCCTGGATTTTCCTTGAGTCGATAAAGCGGGTGAATGATCAGATCGGCGTTAAGTCTGGTCTCAAAGTCTACGGCACTGGCGATCACGGCGGGTCGGCTACCGCAAAGGATATCGAGCGGGGCATAGAACTCGGCAAGACTCCATTTTTTCCGAAGACAAAGATGAACAGCTTTGTCAACTTCTCAGAGAAAATAAAGGCTTCCGGCGCGAAACTGCCTGTAGTCGAAGATGAGCTTAATACGATCTTTGAGGGCTGCTACAGCAGTCATGGCGATATCAAGTGGCTCAACAGATATGGTGAGACGAGTCTGCTTACTGCTGAGACTCTTGCTGCCTTGGCTTCAATTGATGCTGGTCTTGATTATCCGATCAAGACACTGGCCGATGCATGGAAGAACCAGTGTTTCCATCAGTTCCATGACATACTCTGCGGGTGCGCCATAGGCTCGACCTATAGAGAGGCCGCCGAGACTCTCAAGCCCTCGCATGATTCCTTGATGTCGATAATATCCGATTCCGCCTCCAAGTTTGCAAGCAGGGTCGATACTGGATCTGGTGAGCCTAAGGTTGTGGTCATCAACCAGCTTGCCTGGGATCGCACGGATCTGGTGGAGGTAGATATTAAGTCGATAGGCAAAGACCTGACGAATGTCTCGGTCAAGGACGAATCCGGCAAACTATTCCCGGCTCAAATCCTCGATGGCAAACTTGTGTTCGTCGCAAAGGACGTGCCGTCGCTTGGCTGCAAGGTCTATTCAATTGTTGATGAAAAGGCCGACACCGATATTAAGGCCGATGAGGCCGAACTGAATGTTGAGAACGATCTCATCAAAGTCAGTATCAATCCGAACTCAGGGGCAGTCAGTTCACTGCTGCTCAAGAAGGATAATATCGAGTTTGCTCAGCCCAAGCAGGGCTGGGGACCTGAGGGTAAAGTCAATGCCGGTATGCTCAACAGATTCATGATATACTTTGAGCAGCCGCACCCAATGTCCGCATGGAATATCGGCGACATCACCAGGGTGGACAGTCTGATATCCGGCGCCGAGGTCAAAGTGGTGGAGAGCGGACCGGTCGCAGCAGCCATCGAGGTGAAGCATAAGTTCCTCAGTTCCAGCCTGACCCAGCAGATAAGGGTGTATATGGGTATGGATCGGGTCGATTTTGTTACCGAAGTCGACTGGCATGAAAAGGGTGGTGCAACGCACGACGCACCCATGCTCAAGACCACCTTTACTCCATACCTAGGCGACAGCAAGGCGGCATATGAAATTCCGTTTGGAGCCATCGAGCGCACGGCAAATGGACAGGAAGTGCCGGCACTGCGCTGGGCGGACTTGTCCGATTCCAAAGCAGGCATCACACTTGCCAATAATTGCAAATATGGCCACAGCGCCCAGGGCAATACTTTGGCTCTCACGCTTGTCAGAGCTTCATATGAGCCGGACAACAACCCGGACGAATGGCTGCATCACTTCACATACTCGATCTTCCCGCATGCGGGCAGTTGGAAAGACTCCGGCGCAATATGCGGCGCATCGCAGTTGAACCAGCCTCTGGTGAGCGTAGTGGAGCCTGCGCATGCAGGCGCACTGAAACCGGGTGAACCGATGCTTAACCTGGATTCGGATAGTGTGATAATCTCGGCTGTGAAATTTGCAGAAGATCAGCCAAGTGACGGCGCAGCAGTCATCGTAAGGCTGTTCGAGAGTAAAGACGAACCCGCCAAGGCAGTTCTCTCCACCAAATGGTCCATCATAAAGGCTGAGGAGACGAACATGCTGGAAGAGCAGGGCAAGGCTCTGCAAGCCAACGGCAACTCCATATCTCTGGACTTTGGCAAGAGCGAGATAAAGACTATCAAGCTCTACGTCAAGAAGTAGAGAATGGAAACAGCCGGGCAAATCCACAATCGAGAGTACAGATAACAAAGGCCGGGGTCTTTCGATCCCGGCCCAAAGTCTACAATTGAGGTCAATAATAGTTCAGGGATGTTTCGGAAGAGCCTACCTCAACTATATCGTAATACCTGTCGAGAGTATAGCTTACGTAGACTGACTTTTGCTGACCGGAGTCATCTATATATGTATGCTTGGCGGATGCGGTGTAATTGCCGTCTGTGCGCTGCCTCACCGACTCCCACACAAACCCGACCGTATTCATTTGGTCGATTGCATCATTTGTCATATCTGCATAATCGTCAGAGTCGACCGAGTAGTCATATTTGCCGTCCAGCAGGACTGCAATCCTCATAGACGAGGAGATATGCCTCTTTATAAGGTCCACTCTACCATCAAGCCATGCACTGCGGATATCGGCAAGAGCATCATCCAACTGCGTCGTGTGCTGCCTGTATAGGTAGTAACCATTGCTGATGATGACCGGCGCAGAGCGATATTCAACATATATGTACGGGTCGACATATACACGCGCCGTGCTCACATACGGCAGGTATCCGAAGTAGAAATAGACCGACTTTCTGCAGCTTGGCGTGCTTCTGATATCAAATACCCAATGTGTATAGTGAGCAGGTCTATAATTAGGCTTTGACGGGTACCGGCATTGAACCGCGATCTCACGGCGGACCAGTGTTTTAGAATTTTGCGGTCTGCTGATATATCGGTCTCGATCACGGTCTCTATCGCGGTCACGAGATGCGTTCTTATCTCGATCATTCACTCGTTTGTCGGGTTGATTTGGTTTTTTATTGTCCGTCGCCGGTTTGGAGGGGCGATCAGACTTTGTGTCGCGTGCATCACCTTTGTCGCGATTGTTGTCTTGTGTGCGTTTGTTGTCACTGGCCTTATCCGGCTTTGCGCTGTCTTTGTTGTCGGTTACGCGCTTTGAGACGCTTGGCTTGTCATTTTTGCCGCGATCCTGGTTATTTGAGCGGGCGGCAAATGTGCTTCCAGTCAGTATGAAACAGAGTGACAGGATTAATATTGCCTGCATAAAGCGAGTCGGATGAATGAAACTTCGTGTAGACATTTCGATTGCCCTCCTCATTGCGTATACAATTTATTAGACGCAATACAAGAGCCTTGATTTCATAAATTTTGCGATTTGTTGTTGATTTTGATTGTGATGCGGTGTGCAGAGGCTAAAAAAGCGCATTCATTGGCCGAAAACGAACTGATGCGGTGTCCATCGACAACCAGGGCGGTTACTTTTATTGATTTAGGCAGGATCATCCGGCATGTTTTTACTTTCGTAGTGCAGTCCAGGTCTATGTCGATAGCATTTTTAGATGCGCTCAGCGAATACGTCACTCTTCCGTCTGATACTGGAAAGTCGGCTATCTTTATTTGTCGACCGGGTTCGAGCCATTCTTGCGGCACGCCCGATGCGATCAATATTCCATCTACCGATTCACGCACCAGCATATTGCGTATCAGGCTAATATATGAAGCACACATCCAGCCATGGGGCATATCTCCTGCAGCTAGGGTCAGATTCTTCATATTCATGCCCTCCGGCCAGGAATAGAACCCTTTGGTCGGATCATGATTGATACTCCACCGCAGAATGGATGCCGAGCGTCCATATTCACCCAGAATCAGGTAATCCATCGCCATATCCATGCCCGCGTATGGCCAGAACTCACCTTTGTGCTCGAAGCCTCCGTTGTGCGGTCCGATCCACTTTTTCCAGTATATATCGAATGAAGAGCGAACGAACGGGTCTGACGGCTCCAACACTCCAGTCGGCCATATTCCGCACGATGTCCCCCTAGCCATAGCCGAGCTTGTCAGGTCCTGGGGTCCGTTTGGGATATAGTCAAGCGAGTGCTGCTTAGCCGACTTGCGAATGCTGGTCCAGGTCGCATCCATCAGTGATTGGGCAGCCTTGCCGATCTGTTTTGCATCATCATAATAACCCAGGGTTTCGGCTGCATATGAGGCATCCAGCAGGCCGCGCACAGCCCAGAAATCGTCCCAATAGTGCTGCTGCTTTTCCGAACCAAGGTCTTCCGCTGACATGGACGGCGGCAGTATCCCATCTCGATCCATGCGTAGTCCGTTGATATACCGTGCTGCAGACTTGATTGCAGGCCATGCTCTGCGCAGGCTATCAATATCACCTGTGCGGCGATAGTGCCCAACGAGCGTGTAAATAGCCTGACCCGGGGCGTCATATTCGCTGTCGCCTCCGGTGCCGGTATGCGGTCGAAATCCGCCATTTGGAAGCTGCATTTTGTATAGCTGTTCCAGGCTTTGTGCAGCCAGATCCTGCCGACCGGCGAAGTAATATGCGTCGACAATATATGCGTTGTCGCGCACCCAGAACGGTCCGTATATAGCCGAACCCGGCCTCGGCGCGCCGTCATCACTCAGGATCATCAGATATGCCAGGCTTGCATAGAAACAGTCGGCATATCGTTTGTCGGGCAGAGACAGCTTCACATGATATAGCTGTTTCCCCCATTCTTTTCTGAACGACTGCATTGCTTTATCCCAATGGGAGGACGTTTCTCCTGCCGAGCCAAATCTGTTCGATACAGGTGTTTTGAATGTAAACGTGCGTGCACTGCCGGGTTTGAGGGTTATCTCATACCCTATCGCCCCTGATATCACCTGAGATTTTCTGTGTGTTTTATGAGAGCCGTATCTGGGCAGAGCGCCGTTTGCTATATAGCCGGTTATATCTATCAGTCTGTTGTCTTGTTGCGATGATATGACGGCTCCGAAGCCCTTCGGCCGACTATCACAATATATTCTTTGCGAATCGATCTCAAGAGCGTTTTCACGGCTGTTGTATTCGATGCTCTTTGCGCTCTGCATCCTGCCCGTCACGCCATATGGCAGCGCCGCCATGAATACATTGAGCGAGCGATCCTGCCGGGTGGTGTTCTTGATAGTTATGGCCGAGAAGCAGATATCCTCCGCGTCCACAAACGACGTGATCTTTGTATTGATGCCTTTTTCAGTCCATTCAACGATAGGGCAGGGCAAGTGGCCGTCCAGCAGAGACCTGCGTATATGTTTGGGCTTGAGCAGGCTGTGCGAGTTTCTGTCATAGAGATACCAATATATGGCATAGTCGGTCCGGCCGCTCTGGAGAGAGCCGTCCATGCCGACATATGCTTCTTTTGGCGAATCTGTGCTGCCTATCACACTCCATATCTTGCCATCTGCTGATGGGACGAAGTCTGCAAACAGTGACTGCCTGGGCGATATATTGAGCTTCACATACAAAAGCGCAGCAATGCCGAAAAGGAATATGACTGCGGATAAATATTTGATCCAGCGGCGTAATGGCATGATTTAATCGGGTTCCGACCGATTCTGGTTCTGGGCGTTTTGTTCTTCTTTCTGTTTGCTGGCGCAAACAGGGGCGTCTACGAATGCATACACCTGCAAGAAGACGGCCACAAGCGCAAAGACAACAGCGAGTGGTGGGAGGTTTTGAATAAATGCAGTGAGTCGTTTATCAGTGGGAAACGTGCTCACATCGGGTGTGAGCAGATAGAAAAACAGCCAGAAAACCATGGTGACAACAAAGATCACGACACCCCTGACGAACTGGCCGTTATATATCTGTCCGAACCCTGGAGCGATCGAAAGTATGGCGGCCACAGCCGGACTGCGCGCCGGTTGTCTGCTGCGATATTTCTTGGGGTTTTCCAGCATATCTTTCAGCAGGTCTTGCTGACGTTTGCCTTCGGCTATCTGCAGTATTGTTTTCGCGTATTTTTCCTCGGCCGATGCCCGCGACTTATCAGCAGACATAATGGCCTTATACGCCTCGACAGCCTCTTCCAGCTTGCCCCGAGCAAACAGCATATCGGCGGCAAACTCCCGTGCATCCAGGTCATCGGGTGATATTTCCAGAGCCTGCTTTATAGTGCGCTCGGCCTCATCATAGTCGCCTCTGCGCCGGTGGACATGCGCGGCTGTCATCAACCGATCAAATTCTGCCTGCTGTTTGATTTCCATGTCTCTTTCCCGATGGTCGGAGGTATTCCTGCCTCCGACCTGTCTTCACGGGCATTCTTGCCTGCTGCATTTGCGCATTGCAAAGAATCAGGGCAGGAATGCCCTGAACAAGTGTGTCCGGGGCAAGAATACCCCGGACGATCCACTGCTGCTTTTTTTCATATTTATGGCCTACTGAGTCTCTCGCTCCAGCTTGACCGCGGCTTCTTTCCAGAGTGATTCTATGTCATAATACTCGCGCTCTTCGGCTGCGAATATATGCACGATGACATCTCCATAGTCAACCAGCACCCACTTCGCCTGAGCATAACCCTCGGCATGGTCCTTGCGCAGACCGGCCTGTTTGCCGTCGACCAGAAGTCCGTCCGCGATAGCCTTGATATGGGTGTTGGATGTGCCGCTGCAGACCACGAAATAGTCGGCCAGCAGTGTTCTCTTGCCGACCTCCATGACCTCAATATTTTCGGCTTTCTTTTCTGAGAGAATTCTAAGGACTATGTCCAGCTTTTCTTGTGTCTCGATAGTTATGACTCCTTGCTAAGCAATTTACGCCAGGTAAATTGCACGTCTTGGCCTAGATTTCGGTATACTAGAAGCATATTCTTTGATACAAGTTCAAGGCCGTATTTACTTAGTCGCTGTAATTTCTTCCGACAATGACGGTCACATCCGCCTCGCCATCGGTTTTTGCCTCTTCTCGAATGTCGGTGCAGTTCATCAGTTTAGCGATTCGTTGGACCGGTTCGGTCTTGCCTTTATGGGCGATAACGCAGCTTTCGGGATAATCGGAACTGGGCGCATTATCCGTCCTGGTCACATCAAATCCCGCGTTCTGCAGCTTTTCTGCAGCCTTGCGGGCGGCTCCCGTTATGCCGGAGCCGTTGAGGACTTCGACCTTCGGCTCGTCTCCTTTTTTGCTGCCAAGGAAGAGCAGATTATAAGATATTACTTCTTGAGCCTCGTTCATGTCGGCAACCCAATAGCTCGCGCCGTTAATGTTTTGTGGATGCCCCGGCAGCACGTTCATGACCATCTCTTCGGGCTTGAAGTCTTTCAAGAAGTCGGCCAGGCCGTCCCAGTCGGTCAAGTTGAGGTTGCTCATTATGTATTTCTTTTCGTAAGCCTTACGCAAAACGTCGGCTCGGCCGCGCTTGGTCGGGATGCTCAGGACTCGGTTTGCAAGCGCACGCATAAAGTACTGTTGTCGCACGATCCGACCAGCCGGGACCATCTTGCCGTCTTTCATCTTATAGCCGCTGTCGCCGGTTGCGTCATGCCTGAACCGCACATAGCCTTCAGCTTGCTTACCATTCAAAAGCTGCTTATTCGGGCTGGCATGCAGGTTGATATACAGTCCGCCATGGCGGTCAGTGTAATGCATATCCTTATCGATGACTATATACACACCACCCACCAGTTCCACAAGTCCCCGCAGGCCGGAGGTATTGGTCATAACGTAATAGTCGATGGGAACGCCCAAAAGGTTCTGGACGGTCTGCATAGCCAGTGTAGGACCGCCGTGAACATTGGCCGAGTTGATCTTGCATGTGCCATGTCCGGGGATGTCGACCATTGTATCGCGAGGAATAGATATCGCCCGCACTTCCTTGGTCTTTGTGTCGATAGCCATCACCACCAGCGTGTCCGACAATCCATAGCCGTTCGAGTTGCGCTTTGAGGTGTCGTCCTCACCGATCATCAATATTCTGACCTGACGTTTATTGCCGAAAGGACCGTTCAGCAGTGACTCCCAGCCGGTTCCTGTCGCTCGCATGGACGGAAGCATGACGGCCAGGAAACTCCCTCCGGCAATACCCAACGCGGCTCCAACAACAACAACCAGGGCAATAATCCAAAAGGATGTGCCTCGCATCCTTACCCCCTGTACAAACCATTATTCATGATGTAGTTTTCCACCGACTCAGGCACCAGATATTTGATCGACTTACCTGATCGCACTCTCTCGCGCAGATCGGTGGACGATATGTCCACACCGGGCATCTTCAGCGGCTCGATATTGATCGCGAAGTTTTCAGGCAGGAGTCTGAGCACGTCTTCGACTTCCTGACCGGGTCTATTCGCCACCACAATCTTGGCCAGTTCTTGAATGCCGTATGGGTCGCGCCAGCTCATAAGCATTGCCGCTTCATCGGCTCCAAGCAGCAGATGGATGTCGACATTTTCGCCATAGAGCTGTTTCAGTTGTAATAACGTATCTATCGTATAAGACGTTCCGCCGCGCTCGATTTCTATCGTCGAGCACTCGAAGCTCGCATTATCTTTTACGGCAAGATACGCCATTTTGTGCCTCGCAAGAGCCGGAGCTATATCATTCCCCGACTTATTGGGCGGGTCTGACGCCGTGATAAACAGCACTTTATCCAGGTCGAACCTCTCTCTTGCCTGTTCCGCAAGTATCAGGTGACCGTAATGGATCGGGTCGAACGTGCCTCCCATTACTCCCAGGTGTCGGATGCCGGGTGATGGGTGATGGAAGATGGCTTTATCCTCTGAGTTGTCCATTGCCCGTCACTATATACTTATACGTCGTCATCTCCTCGATACCCATTGGTCCGCGAGCATGTAGCTTTTGAGTACTGATACCCATCTCGGCTCCCTTGCCGAATTCATATCCATCCGTAAAGCGCGTGGAGACATTGACGAACACCGCCGCCGCGTCGATCCGGTTTGTAAATTTGCGCGCCGCACTATAGTCTTCTGTCACAATCGCTTCGGTATGCCTGCTGCCATATTTGTCTATATGCTCGATCGCTTCGTCAACCCCCGATACAATTTTTACGGCAAGGATGAGGTCGAGATATTCGGTAGCCCAGTCATCATCGGTCGCCTCTATTAGTCCCGGCACGATTGCGCGAGATTTTTCATCTGCGCGGACCTCGACGTCTGCATCAGCCAGACGCTTACATATAATAGGAAGAAACTTGGGGGCGATTTGTTCGCTCACCAGCAGAGTCTCCATTGCATTGCACACACTGGGGTTCTGAACCTTTGCGTTAAAGACGATCTCATCGGCCATCTTGATATCCGCGGCGCCGTCCACATATACATGACAGTTGCCGTCTCCGTGTTCGATCACGGGAATAGTCGAATTCTCTATCACTGTCTTTATCAGACCTTTGCCGCCGCGTGGTATCAGACAGTCCACATATGGCTTCATGGTCATCAGTTCACGCGCTGCAGCACGGTCGGTAGTCGTAATTATCTGGACTGCTCCGTCTGGCATGCCGACTGAGGTGATCGCATCGCTAATGAGTTTGGCGATAGCCATATTGGAATTGATCGCTTCAGAGCCGCCTCGAAGTATGACGGCATTGCCGGATTTCAGGCAGATCGCCGCGGCGTCGGCAGTGACATTCGGTCTTGACTCATATATGATCCCAATTACGCCTATCGGCACGCGCACCCGGCGTACTTCCATACCGTTGGGCCGCAGATATCCGTCGATTGTCTCGCCCACCGGGTCGCGGAGTGCAGCTATCTGGCGAACACCGTCAGCCATCTGAACGATTTTCTTGTCGGTCAGTTCGAGGCGTTTGAGCATTGCCTGGCCGATGCCGGCCTTTTCGGCAGATGCGAGGTCTTTTTTGTTCGCCTCAAATATGGCGGCTTTGTTGGTCTCGAATGCATCGGCCATTGCCATCAGAGCCTTGTCTTTTATGGCGGTTCCAGTTGAAGCCAGCAATGGCGCAGCGGCTTTAGCCTTTTTGCAGATTAGTTCGACTTCAGACATCTACCTTGCTCCTTGAAATCGGGTCATATGTTTACCAGATTATATATCATTATACAGTGCCTGGCATTTTGGATACAAGGTTTATGCTTATAGTTTTGGGATAGAATCAGTAAAGGCTGGCAGACACTCATAAGAATGTCAATGCCAGCCTAATAGTGACTAAAATTCTAGGGGTAAGTCGTTAATCCCATGACTCAAAGGCGCCTATGTCGACAATCGTAGCGATGCGCTGATGATGCCAAAAATCCTTTGTTCTCGCATAGTCAGGGAGACCGCTAGAGGAATCAATGTAGCTGTTGCTGCCCATTTCTTCACACACTGAGTCTCTATCGAGTCTATAATCGTCATTAGGCCGGTCCCAAAATTCCGGGTCTACATTGATGTCATTATCCGGCTGCCAATTGATTGGGAAACCCTGATAATTAGCGATTGCGTTTCCATACACACAATTATGGGAAACAGTCGGTGTTCCTGCTGACGCATCATAGATTCCATTACCTGCTTGGAATACTATGATGTTGTTCGCAATGTCTGGTGTGCCCGTGCAATAAATGGCAGCTCCACCACCATCCGAGAAGCCGTTGTCCGATATTGTGTTGTTAACAATAATCGCATCGCCGTTGCTGGAGGCACAAGTGATCGTGCATGTTGACTCGTGGCGTGTCTCATAACCATTGTTGTTATAGATAAGGTTGTTGACCAGCTTGACAACACCCGTACAAGAGATCACAGGGTCGATATTATCGCAGTCAACCACCTCATTATGTGAGAATGTGACATCTCCGGTAAGGTCGATTCCCGACAGATCTGTCAGTATAAAACCGTCGATAGCGGACGAACCGCTGGTGACTGTTGCAGTAATGTAACCACTATTGATGGTCGTAGTGTTGCTGCCCCAGTTTCTGCTGTCAAGTAAAGTTTCCGTGCCGTCAAAGCCTCCAAAGAGCTTTACACCGGTAGGTATTGCGGTGGAAAGCGAGTATGTGCCTGTTTTGACCCACACCTCATCACCGCTTGAGGCCACGCTCAAGGCTCCTCCTATGGTGGCCTTGGCCAATGCCCATGTCGAGCCGTCATTTCCGTCACTGCCGTCAGTCTTTACATAGATTACTGATGCCTGAGCCGACACTGCCGCAATAATGAGCAAACATACTGCCAACACAAAAAAGCTAAATCTGTTCTTCATCAATTGCCTCCTGTTCAAGTTAATGAGGAAACCAGACGGGTGGTCGATAGGTCTTATTGGCATTGAGATTGCATTTTTTGCAATTTATGCATCCATTCAACACGATGTCAATCGTAATTGTTCTATATTATCTGTTCACCTCCGTTCGATATGAACCTGACTAACCCATCAATGAGCATATGATAACAAGCGTCCATTAGAGAATCAATGATGAATATAATATATTTCATTCATCGTATCGTGGAAGATTATGCACGTGTGTGACTGTGTCTGGTATTTTGTCAATCATTCTGAAATATGCAGGTTAATTGTCAACGTTGGGCTTAATTCTTTGGGGTGTGGTGATAGATTAAGCTAAGCAATTTACGGTCAGTAAAGAGTCACATTTCCTGTGGAAATCTGACTTAGTAAATTGCACGTTTGTATGTGGTTTTACTGGTGTGAAAAACTATAGTGGTATACAAGCGACCAACAGTGATTTACTTAGATGCTGTTTTCGCGTGCTTTTTCTATATCCATTCTGATCTGTTCAACGAGTTTTTCAGGACTGTCGAAAGTTATCTCATCGCGCATGCGTCGGAGGAACGTTATATCAAGTTTTTTGCCATATAGGTCTCCGACGAAGTCAGAGAAGTGTACTTCAACGGTGGTGTTGTCCCCACCGAATGTGGGCCTGCTGCCGATATTGCATACTCCGGCATATGTGGTATTGGAAATAGTGGATTCGACAGCATATACGCCGCGTGCGGGTATGATTTGACGTGGAGCCGTTCGTATATTTGCTGTCGGAAAGCCGAGTGTGCGGCCAATCTGTTCTCCTGTGACTACTTCTCCACGCAGTGCGAACGGTCTGCCGAGAAGTTTTGTGGCACCGGGCATATCGCCGCGAGATATAAGCGCACGAATACGAGTGCTGCTTGCCGGTCCGCCGTCGACAATGACTGCCGACACTGCGGTAATGCCAATGCCTGTGTCTGAAGATATTTCGTTGAGATATCGAATATCTCCGGCACGGTCTTTGCCGAACCTGAAATTCGAGCCGATCACAATCTGTCTGGTCTGCAGAGTTTTCAGGAGAATTTTGTCAACAAAGTCTTCGCGTGTCAGGTTTGCGAGTGTGTGGTCGAACTCAGCCACAATCACTTCATCGACACCCATCTCTTCGATGAGTTCTATCCTTTGGTCGAGGCTGTTTATATACTGCGGAGCACGAGTTGGAGCGAGAATTTCGGCAGGATGTTTGTCAAATGTAAGTGCAGCGCTTTTGATCCCATGTTCGCCAGCGGTATGCACCAGCTTTTCCAGGATCGCCCTGTGTCCCCAGTGCACGCCGTCGAACACACCTATTGCAACCGCACGTCCATTTGACTCTCGTCCAACATTGTCAAAGCCGTATATAACGCTCATTTACTCCTCATAAAACTCCAGAGCTGACAGACCGATGGCTCCACCATAACACACATTATTGTAGATAATAGTGCGCAAACAGGCAAGTAAAGAGGCAATAATTCTATATATTGCAATTACGTCAATATACTTATTGACAAACTGCCATGGCGGATGCATAATACAAATACCATGCATTATGTAGCTTAAAAAATAGCATATGGTATTTTTTAGATTGAAATGCTGATTAGGTCATCTTGGGAGAGGTGTTTGCTGCGATGAGAAAAAGAGGGTTTACGTTAATCGAGCTGCTGGTAGTAATTGCAATCATAGCGATACTGGCGGCAATACTGTTTCCTGTGTTTGCCGGTGCGAAGGAAAAAGCCAGGCAGACTGTCTGTCTCAAACACGGTGGGCAGCTTGGAATGGCCTTAAATTTGTATTTGGATGACCACAACGGTAAGTTCCCGCTCTGCTGGATGTTTAGACCTGGTGACAGCACACTGACATGGGCGCATGGTTTGTACAAATACACAAAGAGCCTGGATGTATATACCTGCCCGTCTGTTCCAAGCAGGCGTTTCACTGCAGACACAACGGCTGGTTACAGCGCGGATGCCGATAGGAAGACCGGCGGATGGGGCTACAACACAAGTGACGGTGGAGGCGGCAAGGCTAATGGTGTCGGCCGCGGCAAAAACAGCAATATGTATACACCCGACCCTTACAATATATCTGATCTGGTATCAGCGAGCAGGCACATTGCATTTGGTGACAGCAAGTCCAGCGATGATTCCGATATTGCTTACCTATTCCCCGGCTACACTGGAAGGAACGCCTTTAATGATGTCATCAAAGCACTTACTTCCGGCAGCTTTTATGTTCCTCCGGATTTCAGGCACAATGGTGGAGCGATCTTCATTTTTTGTGATGGTCACGCAAAGTGGTTTAACAAGACCTATATTTATAATTGGCAAACAAACGGCCATTACTGGTATGTCGATAATAGAAGCCATTAAGCAGCGACACTACATTATCTTATCGACACGCCACTGCCGTCCCACTTTAACCATTTCAAGGCAATAGCCGCGAGTCGGTTCACCATCATTATAGTTTATGGAGACATCGAAACTGAGCGCATTTTTTCCGGCGGGTTTGGGGTTGCTGATTTCAAATGAGCCGCCGCTGGACGTAATGTCGCCATAATATTCTTCAGAAATCGCGATCAAATCCATCCCACGTGATTGAAGGTCTTCCTCCAAGCGGGGCGTCGACAACTCGCGTGCATCCCTGACTTTTCTCTGGGTCATTGCGCTAAACCATTCATTTGCGACATCTTTCGGCGGAACCGTGCGCATGGAGTTGAGGATTATCGCGATGACTACAAGCACCACTACGCCTGCTGCCGCGATCCACATATTTCTTGACGGTCGCCATGCAACCTGGCTGTCATATTCATAATTATCGCCGCGGATCGTGCGTGTTCCGCATGCTATGCACACTTTCTGGTCTTCATGAAGCTCAGCACCGCATTTTTTGCATTTCACGTCTTGTCACCTTCTCTATCAGAAAATGCCTATTTACTCTATTACGCATGCTCCATCTTCTGCAGTGCAGATATATAGGTTTGGAGCAAGCCCCGTCTTCTTTTCATATTCTACGGCTACCACCGATGTAAATTGTTCCACGAATTTATCTTTTACCAGGCTGACAGAGCATCCGCCGAATCCTGCTCCGGCCATTCTATTACACAGCGAGCCTGGCGCATTGCGGCACACCTCTGCCATCGCGTTAAGTTCAGCGCAGCTCACTTCATACAGATCGCGTGCAGAGTCGTGAGAGGCATTCATCAGCTTTCCGAAGCCCTCGAAGTCACCCTTTTCGAGCACAGCCCGGCTCTGCAACACACGCTCGTTTTCGTAGATCACATGCTCAGCGCGTTTTCGCACCACATCCGGTAGTTTGTCCTTATACTTCTCGAAATCGGCGGGCGAGACATCTCTGAGCTGAGTTACATTTGGAATCCACTTTGCAAAGAGTCTCGATGCTTCCTCACATTGACTCCGCCGCAGATCATACTCACTGTCAACCAATCCGCGGCGCTTCATGGTGTCGCAGACGACTATCTTTACCCTGGATGTGTCGAGTGGAAACTGATCATATTCCAGGGTGCGGCAGTCGATAAAGAGCGCATGGTCTTTTTTACCCAGCCGCGAGATAAACTGGTCCATGATGCCGGTGTTGACTCCTACGAACTTGTTCTCAGCCTTCTGGCCGATCAATGCCATTTCCGGTCCGCCAAGGTCGAACCCAAGCAGGCTCTGGAACAGGAAGCCGGTCGCCATCTCGATAGCTGCCGAGCTGGACATTCCCGAGCCTATCGGCACATTTCCGTGCATCACGATATCTGCGCCGCGCAGTTCGATACCCGCTTCCTGCAGAAAAAGCACCACCCCACGCACATAGTTGCTCCATGTGTTTACATCATCATGGACGATATCGTTGAGCGAAAATTTTGACTCTGCTTCAAAATTTTGTGAGTATACCGAAACCGTCCCATCATCTCGAAGCCGCCCTGCTGCAATCACATCGAGGTTCACAGCCACCGGCAGCACGAACCCGCCATTATAGTCAGTATGATTACCCATCAGATCGACTCTGCCGGGAGCCTTTACAATTATTGTTGGTGAAGAGCCGTACAGCCGCTCGAAATCAGCTTTTATCTTGTTTAACCTGGTAGACATCAATCAACTTTTTTGGCGAGGTCATCTTCGCCGCACGCAGTGCGCGCGCCCTTTCAGCCAGCGCCTTAACCCTTTCTCCGAAGTCTTTGTTGGCTTCTTCCCAGCGGCGGATCAGCTTATGTCCGTACGCGCGATAGAAACATTTCCATGCGCGGTTATATATCTGCTTTTTTGCCCAGTCCCATTTTCCGCTGAGTATGCTCAAGTTGATTTTGAACGTAAACTTGAGCGTTTCCAGTCCACAGAGCATTTTAACACACTCTCGCAGACTGTAAAAGCGCTTCATGACCTTGAATGTCTCTTTCTGGAGTTCATAAGGGCTCATCTTTACTGGCTGATAGACGACGTGCTGTCCGTCGTAGAGCTGCCAGTCCCTTGTGAGCAGCCGATCTTCACTGACCATCTTGTCATAATACGGCGTGCCCGGCAGAGGGGTGAGGATCATGAACTGAGTTGTGTCTATGTTGTTTTTGAGGGCGAAGTTGAGTGTTGTCCGCAGACTCTGAGCGTCATCATTCTCAGCCCCGAAGACGAACATTCCGTGCGTCATGATCCCATAATGATGCAGTATCCGTATTGATTCAGCTATCTCTTCCACAGATTGCCGCTTGTTATATTCTTTGAGTGTGGCCGGGTTCACCGACTCGAAACCTATATAGAGCATACTGCAGTTCGAGCGTTTCATCAGCTTGAGCAGATCTTTGTCTTTTACCACATCCACCCGCGCCTGAGCCGTCCATTTTGGCGTGATCCCTTTTGAAAGAAGGGTGTCGAGCAGCACTTTCGTGCGTTCACGGTCCGCCGTGAAGTTGTCGTCATAGTAAAAAATACTTTTGGGTTCAAGCTGCTCTATTTCTTCTACTACGTTTGCGATGCTGCGTTCGCGGTATTTCCTGCCGAACATTTTGGTGACCGAGCAGAAGCTGCAGTCGAATGGACATCCTCGCGAGGTTGCAATTGGTGTAATTTTGATCTTTTCATGCCCTTTGATGAGCGAGAGGTCCGGGAACGGCAGCGCATCCAGGTCACAAACCAGCGGTCTTGCAGGGTTATGCCTGATCTCATTGCCTACCTTGTATGACAGACCCGCAACATTAGCCAGTCCTGAGCCGTTGTCCAAAGCCTCCACCAGCTCAACCATCGCATATTCGCCTTCGCCCCTTACGCAATAGTCTGCGTGCTGAAGTGCTTCTTCAGCGAGAAAAGTCACATGCGATCCTCCGACTACGACCGGTATCCCGGCTTCTTTAGCCAACTGGGCAATTTTGTAGCCTTCAGGTGCGGTGGAAGTTGTGGTGGATATGCCTATCATATCTGACGAGAGCAGATCAGTGTAGTCCACATCCTGAATATCCTGGCAGTATATGGACACGTCTATGCCTTTATTTTTAAGCATAGCGCCCATCAGAGGCAGGCCGAGCCTGGGCAGCGCTATGCCCGAGTAGACATGATAGCCCGGCGGTTTAGGTTCAACAAACGTGACTTTTCTTATTCTAGACAACTCGACGGTCTCCTTTCGCGAGATTTAACACTCGCCAAAACTTACCCCATGTGCACTGCGAAGGAAACCAGACTGAAATGACCCGAGCGAGCACCCGAATCATCTGTACGCGGACTGTCTCCGCGGTGTAGAGCATAGAGAGCCGTCATCATGTTATACCCTCGCATCGATATGCACAAGGATAAATGGTATAATTTATCAATCTACTTCAAACAGGGGAATCAATTGCAGTCAATACTCCACGCAATAACACAATGGACCACAACGAATATCGAGGCACTCGGTTACTACGGCATTATGATAATGATGGGTATCGAGAGTGCCTGCATACCTTTGCCAAGTGAGATTATTATGCCCTATGGTGGATATCTGGTCTTTAAGGACCCGTCGCAGTTCAGCATCTGGGGTATGGGTGTGGCAGGTGCGCTCGGGTGTGTATGGGGGTCGATGGTGGCGTATTGGGCAGGTAAATACGGCGGCAGGCCGTTTATCGAGAAGTACGGCCGCTATATACTCATCCGCCACAAAGACCTGGATAAAGCGGATGCGTGGTTTGCAAGATATGGCGATGCTGCTATATTTTTCAGCCGTCTGATGCCGGTAGTTCGGACGTTCATTTCATTTCCCGCCGGGATATCAGGAATGAAATTCTGGCGGTTCATCCTATATACTTTCCTTGGTTCGCTGCCTTGGTGTATTGCTCTCGCATGGGTTGGCAAAGCCTTGGGACCACAGTGGGATACCACGCTAAAACCCTATTTTCATAAAGCAGACACTGCAATTCTGGCTGTAATAGTGATCCTTATAGTGCTGTATGTTTATCACCATATCAAGAGCGAAAAGGAATATCGGAAAAAGACGCAATCATAAGTTTTAAGGAAAAACAGCCGGGGCATCCCTGCCTCCGGCTGTTTTTCTTGCCTTGGTGCGAGTATCACGGGTTCTAGCCCGAATTATGCTCGTCGAGCTATTTCGGGTCCGGGCCGCGCATCATTCACGTTTCTCGTGAATAATGCGCGCTAGGCATCCCTGCCCAGTTCCGCGATAACATCGTCGGTCAATCCTGCATTAAACTCATCCCATCTGGACGTGCTCCATATTTCGACTTTATCGCTCAATCCGATTATTGAAATCGCATCGCCGGTCTTTATGCCGGCGTGGTTCATTAAGATCGAAGACATCGGCACGCGGCCCTGCCTGTCGGGCGTACACTCACATGCTGCGCCCAGGAAATATCGTTCGAGCTTGACTCCTCGTTCGTCCAGGAGCGTTTTAGGTGTGAGTTTTTGTTGAATTTGCGTCCAAGTATTTTCAGGAAACACCCACAAACAGCCGTGCAGACCTTTTGTCATTACGAATCGCTCACCCAGCTTTTGCCGGAAGCGCGCAGGAATGACGGTTCGTCCTTTATCATCTACTGTATGTTCGTATGCGCCTGAAAACAATCTAATTCCCAAATCTAAAATATAAAATTCTAAATATCAAATACGCGATATCGTATAGGTCGTTTGCGTGATGGATGTCGAACAAGTCTGGCGTGTTTGATCCCATCGAAATTATGCTCATCTGCCGCCAGCAGGGACTTAATAAATTCTATGTTGTTTACCTTGTTGCCGGCTGCGGCTGCTTCTGCCGTGCATCTTGCGCAATAACTCCTGGTTGCCAGCACACCCCCATCATTATCAGAGAGGTTGACGGTGGTAGTTGGAAATGGGTCCACATTGCCACAGATATTGCATTTCGGAATCGGCAGGAGTCTACTTCCCGTATGCCTTGCAAGTTCTTTTATGATGCGGCAGCTTAGTTCATCAAACGATCTCTGGGTAACGACAAATGCATAGTTGTTTTTCAGAACATCTTCGATTTCATTGAGCATACTTGCATTTGATTCATGTGCCTGTACGACATAGCTGACGAGTCTTCCTTTTGATAGCTGCCTGATCATAAGTTCGGGTTCCAGTTCGGAAAAGAGTCTGGCAATTTCTCGCTCTTCATTTTCTGAGCGTGTTTCGACCAGATAAACTGCTCTAAGGCCATTTGGTTTGGGATCAACGCAAATTTCCCGAACTGTATCCATTTTCTCTGATTTGGCGGGCATTTCGGAGCTCCTTTGGTGCAATGGTATCCCTATATACCACAATTTACCACTTTATACCCCAAAATTATATTGCAAGGCAGCAGTGTCGTCAATACATACTTTGAAAATCTATGTGGGATGATCAAATGAGATGTGTGATAGATGTTTGCCCCACGCCGAGGAAGTTGCGTGGGGCGTGAAATTACTATGGGGTTTGCAGCCCTACAAACAGCCTGCTGTCTATATCTGCCAGCGGGTCTGTTTCATTGCGGACGGCTGCATTTGCAAAAACCACTCCAGGTTTTTCGGACCGCATCGCCCTTGCCAGCACGCCATAACCTTGCGCGAGTTTAAGCTCCTGTGCACCGTAGACATAGTGGATCTGAAGCGTCTGCGCAACTTGTGATAGTTTCTTGCGTGTATCGCCGACTAACGTCCATATTTGATCCAGCTTCATACCATCTCTGAACCCGCCTGAAATATAAACACTGCTGTTTGATGCATCTGTTGCCTGTCCATAGGGTCCAATGAGTTTTCGGATACTTTCCACCGAACTGCGAGCCCCGCTCTTTGCAGAGATAAGTTGGGGACCTATGTCATCAGAGTCGAAATCGGTGTCGGACTCTATCAGTTCAGTGACCTTGTCGACTTCAGTCCCATTTTTCAGACTCGATCCGGCAAACGGGCTCAGTGATGCGCCCGATGATTTGCATACTTCAAATCCCAATCGCATAAGCTGCTCGCAGGCCGATATAGCAGCATCAACTCCATCTCGTCCGAGTAACTTGCTGAGCGCACTTATAACCTTGTCTCTGGTTATTAAGCACCCGGTAGTGCCGATTTCGGCTCCGATTATTGTTTCGATCTTGTCCAGACCCGCTGTGCTTCGGCTTAGCTGGGCAAGTCCCCACATGGCTTCATTTGTCGGGCTGATCCATCTTATCAGCGAGTGATCACGCCTCAAGTGACCTGCTATCGACATCAGTTCACCTGCTTCGCGCTGAGCTTCATCTGTAAGCGGAAGGAAGACGGCAGCCTGGTCGCCGTCATTGTCGCTGTTTAGGAGCATACATGCGATCTGGTGCAGGCGGATCGATCTACCCGGCACTCGGATGGGATGAAAAGCCAGCAGACAGGTAGGCATAAACGTTGGCGCTCGATTTATAATTAGCCATGAGTCCGCCATGATCTCGTCTATGGTTTGTGACGCCTCATCATCCTTCATATCCTTCAGAGGCTTGCAGGTCTTCTTTTCCACAAATGGTCCAAAGAGCGCCCGAGCCATTTCATCCGGTATACCGACCTGGTCTGCATGCAGGTCTGAAGCGGGCGATAGGACTGTTCTGCCACTAAATAGCACCTGATTAAAAAAGCACATCTGTTTGTGAGATATGAGCGCATCGAAGTAATCTTCTATTGCTGTTTCCAAATCAGCTTTCAGCTTACTCTTGAGACTATCAGGTGCTTTGGTTGCCAGCAGACGCCTCATCTTATCATTGATATCTACCAGTGATTGATATTCTGGAATGTTTTCGATTACACCGACTTCAGTTACCTCATGCCCAGCCGACCATGGGTCTCTGACTGCGCATGCCAGGTTGAGCCTGTCACCCTCAATGCCTGTTTTTTTAAACTCAACACTGTTTCCGGTGAAATCGGCGCTTATGCCTGTCGCATTCAAGTGTTTTTTGAGCCTGTCGAACATAGGTGTTGTCGGTCCGGGCAATTCGACGGTGTGCTCGGCTGCCCGTTTTGCTAGTGTGTGGCTGTCTTCACGCTCCACAGATCGCAAGTTGTATGTCTCAGCGATATTAGCATATGCTCCGATATCTCGCATAGCGTGATATTCATACTCGCCCTGCAGATTGAGCCGTTCGTCTGGGCTGACGGCATAATGAATCTTATAGGATGCGATATGAACGGTCCGGCCCCAGTAGACCCATCCCACAGTGCTCCGGCGCGCAAGTTGCTCACCATCCTTGCCGTTGGTTAAGGTCTCCATACCATCATCGGGCAGCCCGGATTTTGCCAGGCGCTCTTTAAGCTCTGATTCGGACGGTCCTTCAAACGGCGGCGCAATAATGGGCTTGCCTTCAGCATACGCGATCCTGCCGAGGAGGGCTTCACGGATCTGACCGAAGTTAAGGCGTTTATCGATTCCGCAAAAACTGAAGACCAGTTCGACAGGCGTGCCGTCCGTCATATGCGGCATCTCGTCATCCGGCAATATGTTTCCGATCACACCCTTTGCGCCATGCCGGTTACTGAATTTATCTCCGACCTCTACGGGTATATCATAATGCATTCGCTTGGCTGCTGATTCGCTGATTATAATGCCGTCTTCGTATGTCTCTGGTCCCCAGAAGATGAACGCAGTAAGCAGGTTGTATCCGCACCAGAAATCGGGCACGTCCGGCTCATTACTTGTTTGCACCATTGCCTGTTCCGGGTTGATCGGCGGAATCCACTGCCGCATCATGTTGACCCCCATCAACTGGTGGACAGGATTGTTATGTTCAAGCAGAGGGACTGTGGATGCCGAGAGTCCCAGCTTCGCGCTTGGGCAGTTGTCGAATATCTCGATTTTGCCGTTTTCAATCCGTGCTCCCAGAGCCATACTGAAGATATGGCCGATGTTGGGGCCTTCCGGTGTTTGGAACGGGCATACCCGGCCAAACTGGCTCGGAGTCACGACATCCTCTATGTCTTCGATCAAAATTCGCCTTAGATGGGCTATTGCAGCCAGCCAGTTGGTTGTATCCTGAGCTTGCCCAGTCGCCCAGTGGTCGTAGTCACCATCCGCGGATGTTATAAGGCTGCGGACCCACATATCCAGAGGCAGTATTGTGCGTATAAAATCCTCATCCGGTGGGGGCGTATCGTGTCCGGTTTCTCCAATACGCTCCTCAATATAGTCATATAGCTGCTCACCGACGCATTTGATCTCGGCTTTATCCAGGTGAGCGGATGATGCAATCGGCACCACCACTCGCGGCCTGTCGTCAACTCGAAAAATCCCCTCATTGTCTGGGCTGAGTATGTCATATATCACATTGAATTCGTTATCGTTTGCATCTATTGAAATTGTCACACGACATGTGTAATCATCCACTTGTTCGGCATTATATCCGGCAAGAGGAAGCTTTGCAGCGAGCAGTTCCGGTAGTTTTTGATTCACAAAGTGATCGAAAGATGCTTTATGCCATGGTGCTGTGTATGAGCCTTGCATCAGAGTTCCTCCCATTCGGAGCATATCTTGTCCCATTGCCGGGCAAGATGTTTGCGTGCATTATGAAGGCGCGATTTGATTGTCCCTTCCGGTATTCCCAGAGTCTGCGCAGCTTCGCCGATTCCCATATCCGACTCGTGCACAAGCCGGATCACTTCACGTTTTTCTTCCGGCAGATCGTCTACCAACCGCCTGGCCATTGCCAACCGCTCCGATATCTCCAGAGCTTCTTCGGGTCCAATAGTCGCTTCATCCACCATCCACTCGGGGACTGAAGAGTTTTCCTGCTCACCGGTAGAGCTGTGTCCTTCCAGCGGCACTTCCCTTTTTCGCCGCCATGATCGCAGGCTGTTGAGCGCGAGATTTGTGGCTATTTTAAGCAGCCAGGATATGCATGCGCCGCTGTGGTCCCATTGGTCGGCGTGCTGCCATACTCTCAGGAACGTCTCCTGCAAAACATCCTCTGTCGCATCCGGATTGCGAAGGATTTTGCTGATATGAAGCCGGACACGCTCGCGATGGCGCTCGAAAAATACCTCGAACGCGTCAGTGTCTTGCTGTTGTATCGCCTGCAGAAGATCCATATCGGACCGCATCAAAACGCCCTCCATAACTCAAGACACCGCACACCAGGCAAAGGTTCATCAGAAATCGCATTTCCGAGTCTGTCCTCATACTGTATAATACTTGTATGAATAATGATAACATCACTCCCATGCGTCCGAGCCTATTCAGAGCTATACGCAAGGGTTTCATTGACGCGTATGACCACCTGGGCTATGTTGTATTCATGACGTTTACCACATTTGTATTGACGACCCTGATTGCGGGTCTTATGTCATTTGTCTGGCGGTCTATAGGCACACCAAATGTGGTGAAAATATTATCAATGCTGCCTGCTGTTTTTATCGCCTACTTATGCGCTGTAGGTGTTAATTATTTTGCCGGTATGTCTGCATATCGGCAGCATCCCATATTGCTGGACACACTAGACGGCATACGCAAGCTCATCAAGCCCGCACTGAAGATGTTTATAATCGACACGATTATCACTGTTGTCCTTGTGGCGGATTTCATTTTCTTTTTTGTGATGATCGGCAGCAGGCATACTTTTATCTTCGCGGTGCCAGCCATTTTGATCGGATATGCCACTTTCACGTGGCTGTTAATGTTGGTCTATCATCTGCCGCTGCTTGCCAGTCAATTTTTGTTGGAATCGAATCCGAGTGTGAGGGTGATTTTACGCAAGTCATTCCTGCTTTTGGCGGACAATCCCGGCTTTACAGTAGGGCTCTTTCTTGTTATAATCGCGTTTGCAGTGCTCTGCGTAGTCCCCATGTTTATTGGGATCGCGTTCCTGTTTTTAGGGGCCTCCGCGTTCCTTGTCACCCATGCTTTGCGCGAACTCTTCGTCAAGTATGGCATCGTTGAGCAGGAGCCGGAAGTTGTGGAGGATAATTGGCCAAACAAATAATTACGGCGTCCTCCTACCTGTAGGCGAATATCAAATAAAAATCTTAAATACTAAATCCCGAATTGGGGGCTGTGCTAATGTTTGATGTGACGTGTTTAGGCATATTAGTGGCTGATGTAATAGGCAAGCCGGTGGAGAGTCTGCCCGAGAGAGGGAAGCTGAGCCTGGTTGATAGGATGGAGCTTCATGGCGGCGGCTGCGCGAACAATACCGGTATCGGCCTGGCAAAGATAGGCGTCAAGACTGCGGTGATCGGCAAGGTCGGGATGGATGGTTTCGGCGATTTCATGGTGAACCTGCTAGAAAAAAGTGGGGTCAACACAAGCGGAGTTGCCCGAGATAAGTCTGTTGCCACCTCTGCGACCATGGTCATGGTCCACGGCGATGGCGAGCGCAGTTTTATTCATTATCTGGGTGCCAACGCAACCCTTTCCGAAGATGATGTGAACTGGGATGTGGTGAAAGACTCGAAAATACTGCACATTGCCGGTTCATTTTTGATGCCCGGGTTCGACGGTCAGCCGACGGCCAATGTGCTCAAGAAGGCCAAGGGGCTTGGAGTTACAACTGCGCTGGACACTGCTTGGGACTCCAAGGGTCAGTGGATGAAATTGCTGGAACCTTGCCTGGAGTATGTCGATTATGCGGTGCCGAGCATAGAAGAGGCGCGTATGGTCACCGGCAAACATGACCCCTCGGATGTAGCTAAGGCATTGGTGGATAGGGGTGTCGGTACGGTCGCGCTCAAGATGGGCAGCGACGGCTGTTATATAAAGAGTGCGGATGGGGAAGTGCGAATCCCTATATACCGTGTAGATGCGGTTGATGCCACGGGTGCGGGCGATGCATTCGCGGCAGGTTTCCTTGCCGGTCTGGCGAATGGTTGGGACATGGAGCGCACGGGCAGGTTTGCCAATGCGACGGGTGCATTTTGTGTGACGGCTCTCGGCGCAACAGATGGAATAAAGGATCAGGCCGCAATCGAAAAGTTTATTGCCGAACGGGAAGCCTAAGCAATGCCGGTTGTCACGATCAATATCGCAAAAGGTCGTAATATCGAGACCAAGCGCAAACTGGTTCGTGCAGTTACGGATGCGGTCGTATCGACACTCGATGTAAAGCAGGAGTGGGTAACCGTGTTCATAGAAGAGTTGGACCGGCAGAGCTGGGCCAGCGGCGGCAAGTTACATGCAGACATCTTTGGGGAAGGATGTGGTATGCAGGGAGTTGGAGAAGTCAAAGACAAATGAGCGCAGCAGGATCGCGTGTAATGGTTGATGTGGAGCTTAAAGAGGTCACCAAGGATTCATGGCCTGAGGTTATGAACCTTGCATTCAAGTTGGAGCAGGGTGGGCTTGTAGCTCCCAACTTCTATAAAGTCCGTGAGTTTAAGGCTGAGCCTACATTTGTTCAGCTTGCTGTTTTTCATGGTGATGAGATAGTCGGCTTTGCGATGTATGGCCTGGACCCGGATGACGGCAAGTATTGGATATACAGATTGATGATAGACGTCGATCACCAGAGGTGCGGCTTCGGCAAAGCGGCTTTGATAAAGCTGATCGAAATTATGGGTGAGTTGCCTGACTGCGATGAGATTTTTGTCGGTTACCGCCCTGAGAACTTCGTGGCGCATGCGCTGTATATGAGCGCAGGCTTCAAGCGGACAGGTCAGATGCTCCAGGGCGAGTTTATTGCAAGGCTGGATTTGAATAAGAAGTCTACCTGAGCCAGAGATTATGAAAGTACGCGATCTGATTAAGCAACTTGAGCAGAATGGCTGGTATATTGACCGAACCCGTGGGAGCCACAGACAATTCAAACACCCAGCTAAACCTGGATTGGTTACCGTACACGGCCATCCATCAGATGATGTGCCTATAGGCACACTTAACAATATTTTCAAGCAGGCACAGATAGGGAACAAACGATGAAAGAGTATATTGTTGTCTATGAGCACACGGAAAATAACTGGTCGGCTTATTCACCGGATGTACCTGGGTGCATGGCCACAGGCAAAACACGCTACGAAGTGGAGAACAACTTCAGGGAAGCGCTTGAGTTTCACATTGAAGGATTGAAAGCAAGTGGAATGCCAGTGCCCGAGCCGAGTTCAGAGACAGGTCATGTGAGCGTGGCGGCATAAGCCTATATCTGAAAAGGAAAAATGGGCCTACCAAGGATTCCAATCAAAGCTGACAAGCTATAAGAGTGGTGTTTATATTCTGTCACCCTGGAAAGAACTCGCAACCCATAATCCACAACTCACGAACCCATAACTAAAAAACTGGAAAACAACTCATGCTTAGTAGTGAACTCAGAACCAAATACCTGAAATTTTTCGAGAGCAAGGGTCACTTGATCCATGCAAGCGATTCCCTTGTGCCTGATGATCCAAGCCTGCTCTACACATCCGCCGGGATGGTGCAGTTCAAGCCCTATTTTGTGGGCGAAAGGGTGCCGCCTGCTGGCAGGATCGTGACATCGCAGAAATGTATGCGCACGGACGATATAGACGAGGTCGGCGACGCTTTTCATCATACTTTCTTCGAGATGCTCGGCAACTTCAGCTTCGGAGATTATTTCAAGCGTGACGCCATCCACTGGGCATGGGAGTTTCTGACCGAGACGTTGAAGATAAATCCAGAGCGCCTTTGGACCAGCATTTATATCGATGATGATGAAGCTGCTGATGTGTGGATCAAAGAGATCGGCTTTTCGGCGAATAGGGTCGTGAGGCTTGGCGAGGATAAGAACTATTGGCCCGCTGATGCTCCCAGCAAGGGGCCGAACGGCCCATGCGGCCCATGCAATGAGATATTTTTTGATACCAAGCCCGAACTCGGCCCGCCAGAGGATCCGGCATGGTCAATAGCGCACGACTCCAGCCGATTTGTCGAGATTTGGAACCTGGTTTTCCAGCAGTTCGACCGCCAGGAGGACGGCACGATGAAGCCGCTTCCTACGAAGAATATTGATACCGGGATGGGGTTCGAGCGTACTATTACTGTGCTCAGTGGGATGCCCAGCGATTATGAGACCGATCTCTTCCTGCCGATCGTTCAGCGAATCGAATCGATCTCCGGCGCCAAGT
Source organism: bacterium (assembly GCA_021371935.1). Lineage (NCBI taxonomy): Bacteria > bacterium. The sequence goes on along the minus strand of JAJFVF010000005.1, from coordinate 33,175 downwards.
ACGGCTCGGACGAGGATACGGACAAGTCGATCCGGGTGATTGCCGATCACATCCGGTCCGCCGTGTTTACAATAGCCGATGGTGTCATGCCGTCCAATGTCGGCCGGGGCTATGTCCTGCGCAGGCTGATCCGCAATGCGGTGGTTAAGGGTCGAGCCCTTGGCTTGAAGAAGAGCTTTCTGGAGCCTATCGTGCCGATAGTGGTCGAGATAATGGGCGATGTCTATCACGAGATTGCTGACAGGCAGGGCTATATCGAAAAAGTGATCGGCAGCGAGGAAGAGAAGTTCCGCCATACACTCGACAGCGGCATGCAGCGCCTCGAGGATCAGATCGAACTGGCCGTGTCTTCCAATCAGAAGACTCTGGACGGTGAGTCGGCATTTACTCTATACGATACCTATGGCTTCCCGCTTGAACTTACCATAGAGATTGCAGCCGCAAAGGGTGTCTCGGTGGATACAGACGGTTTCGATGCCGCGATGGAGGAGCAGCGCAGACGCGCCAAAGAGTCCAGTGATTTTGCGACCCAGCTCTTCGGCGGCGGCGGGACGATCATAATCGAGCTTGAAAAGACAGTTGAGGCTACCAAATTTATTGGCTACGAAGAGACCGCCTGCGATGCAAACATCCTGGCGATAACCAAGGACGGCGAGCTTGTAACCTCTGCAAATGAGGGTGACGAGGTCGAACTCGTGCTGGACGAGACGCCGTTTTATGCGGAAATGGGCGGCCAGGTAGGCGATACCGGGTCGATAGTCAACAATGGCGCAGCCCTGGAAGTCCTGGATACGATCAAGGCTTCACACTTTTTCTTCCACAAGGGCAAGATGCAGTCTGGGACTATCTCGGTTGGCGATGCGGTTCAGTGCAAGGTGGACAAAAAGCGCCGCATGTCTATAGCCAGAAACCATACGGCAACTCACCTTTTGCACACTGCTTTGCATGAAGTCCTGGGTGAGCATGCCTTGCAGAAGGGTTCTCTTGTGGAACCAGATAGGCTCCGGTTCGACTTCTCGCATTTCCAGGCGGTCACTCATGACGAACTGCGCCGCATCGAAAACCGTGTAAATGAGTTTATTCTTGAGGATGTTCAGGCCAACGTCACCATCTCCAATATAGATGAAGCGCGAAAGATGGGGGCAACAGCCCTGTTTGGTGAGAAATACGGCAACCAGGTCCGCGTAGTCAAGATGGGTGATGTCTCGATAGAGCTCTGCGGCGGCACTCACCTCCAGCACACCGGCCAGGTCGGTTTGTTTAAGTTGATGAGCGAGTCGAGCGTAGGCGCGGGTCTGAGGCGCATAGAAGCGGTGACCGGTGAGGCGGCTGTCCATTATGTCAACGAGATTGAGGATCAGCTTCAAAAGACAGCCGATGCTCTTGGTTCATCCATATCTGATACTGTTTCGGCAGCCGAGCGTGCCGTGCAGGCAGCCAAAGATGCCCAGCATGAGGCAGATGTGCTCAAAAGCCGTGGAGCCGCCGAGCAGGCAGGCGAACTCGCCGATTCTGCGCAGGAAGTCGGCGGAGTCAAGTTCGTCACTGCTTCTGTCTCGACAGTCGATGTGCCGACCCTGCAAAAGCTCGCCGATGGCGTTGCCGATAAGCTCAAGTCCGGTGTGGTGGTGCTTGCAGGAGTGTCCGACGGCAAGGTTTTGTTTATCGGCAAAGTCACGTCCGATCTTGTCTCCAAAGGTTTTCATGCAGGCAACACTCTGCGCGAGGTTGCGAAAGTGGCGGGCGGCGGCGGCGGCGGCAGACCCGAGTTTGCCCAGGCAGGCGGTAAAGACGCGAGTAAGGTCGACCAAGCTCTCGCAAAAGCCGTAGATATTATCAAGGCACAGGCAAGTTGATTTTTAACACATCAAATAACCTCTCCCCAAATGTACCAGCAATTCCCCCTCTGCCTCGGAGGGGGGCGGGGGTTGGTAAGCTGCGTTTTGCCTATAGCATATTGCTGATTTTGCTTGTAATGCTGCTTGCTACAACTGCAGAAGCACGAGATGCAAGCAGGCAGACAAAGGTTGTTGTAGTAGTGACCAACCGTCTCACACTCGACGACCTGACCGATCCTTCACTGCATGCAATCACCAAACTGGTTCATAATGGCGCGATAGGGCTGATAAGTCCAAACTGCACTGGGTCAAAGAGTGAGCTTTCATGCATGCTCACAGCCGGTGCGGGTGCAAGCTGCCGGGGTGGGGGTTTTCTGCGTGACTTTTATGATTCTCGTGAAATGACCAAATACGGCGTCCCGGCATGTGACGCATACGCCAGTCAAACAGGCTGCAAAGCCGGTCCGGGTTCGGCTGTTTTTTTGGGATTGGGTCCTGCGCTGCGCACGAATATCGAGCTTGCAAAACCAGCCAGGTTGGGGATTCTTGGTGATGCGCTTCACGTGTCCGGCAGGAAGACGTGTGTCAGTGGAAACTCGGACATACATCCTGGCCAGATTGATCGATCAGCAGCGGCTCTGGCAATGGACTCACGCGGTCAGATAGATTTTGGCCGGTTGAGTCATTCTTCGTCTTGCGATGCTGATTTTACTGTCATCGACTTCGGTTCCACTACGCGCCTTGACGATCTCAAGGACCGCATGACCGACAAGGCTTTCGCACTGCAAAAGAGCCGGGTTATGCAAGATCTGGACAAGTTGGTCGACAGATTGATGGCTGATGATGTCAATCTCGTGCTCGTATCATTCAGCCTGCCGACCGGAAAACCTTGGGATAGGCTTACTCCAATTGTGATCTATGCCCCTCAATATAAAGGCGCTTTGACTTCTCCTACGACCCGCACCATCGGACTCATCGCGGCAAGCGACTTTGCTCCGACGATTCTGAACATGTTTTCATTGACTGCTCCGCCCGAGATGCTGGGCAGAGCGGCAAGTGCCATTCCATGCGCGAACAAGCTCGATTTGGTGCGGGATCTAGACATGCGGGTCCATACTCATCAGATCATTGTCGCTCCTGTCATCTATGTGATTATGACGATCGGCGCCCTCACATACATATCCGCGATATTGCTGCTTGCTTTTTCTATCCGAGCGCGCAGGAGAGTATACACTCTCGTTCGTATAGGGCTGGTTACGGGCTGTGCGTCTTCCCTGGCTATGCTGCTGGCCGTGTTTGCCCCGGCGGATATCGCTTCTCAACTGACTGCCATATGCATATTCTGGTGTCTGATTGTTGCGGCGAGTTTTGGTGTTGGTCATGCTTTAAGAAGAGCTTTCGGACTGCGTGCCGCACCCATGCTTGCGATGTTCACACTCGGCTCGGTAGGGATTATAGTCGATGCCGTCACCGGCGGCGGTCTGTGCAGATATGCGCTGCCGAGTCAATATCAGCTCAGCGGGTTCAGATACTATGGCATCGGAAATGAATATGCCGGTCTGCTGATCTCCATGTCTGCTCTTGTCGTCATATTCAGCGGGCAAAGACTGCGCAGATATCTTGCTCCGATAGTCGGGATATTGGTGATATTTGTGATGGGTATGGGCAGGGCTGGCGCAAACTATGGCGCCACGATCACTGCATCCGTCGTATTTGGCCTGATTTGCACTGCCGTTATGAAGGGCCGGTTTGGGCTGCGCCATGTGGTGTCGGCATTTACCGGCGGGGTTGCAATTCTAGCGATATTGGCCGTCGTCGACTATCATGTTGCTGGTTCCACAGCCGCACATGCGGGTCGAATGGCAAACCTGGTCCAGAGGATCGGCGGAGATTATGTATTCTCGCTTATAGTACGAAAGGTCATGCTCAATCTTAGGATCATCGTTCGACCCGAAGCGATGATTGCATATGCCGTGCTTATTCCCACATATTTGCTCTGGGTATACCGAGTGCCGAGCAGGTTCAAGGAAGCGTTCATGAGCGACAAACCGACCACTGCGAGTCTTAAGGGTTTGTTGATCGGAATGCTGGTGGCGCTCATATTCAACGATTCGGGCATGGTGATGGCGTTGATAATGTTTGGAATGTTCTCTTCTCTCGTTCTTTATTTTATGATGGAGACCGCCGCCGGCAAATCTGAGGAGGCAAACAGTGCCTAGGATAGCGGCTCTGGATGTCGGCGATGCCACAGTCGGGGTTGCCGTAAGTGATGAGCTTTGCATTACGGCGAACCCTGTGACCACTATCAGGCGTAGTAAGAGTATAAAGGCTGACCTGCGGGCCGTGGTGGAGCTTATCAAGGAACTGGATGCATCCATGGTTGTGGTTGGGCTGCCGTTGGATTTGAGTGGTGAGGAAGGGATTCAAGCTGCAAAAGTAAAAGACTTTACGGACAGGCTCACAAAGCGCCTGCGTATTCCTGTAGTTTTATGGGACGAGTCCTTGAGCACTGTCGAGGCGCAGGAATCTCTCATTGAGATGGACATTTCGCGCAAAAAGCGCAGGAAAGTGATCGACCAGATGGCCGCAGCCGTCATATTACAGAGCTATCTTGCCAGCGAAGAACGCCTCTGATTTAGTATTTTATATTTTATATTGAGTATTGATTTATGTGCTTATGAAAGAAATTTTTGTTAAAGCAAAACCTTATGTTATCGTTCTGGCTGCCGTGTTGGTTATAACCGGCCTATGGCTGTTTATCTGTCTGCGTCCGATTTCCGGTGATGCTTCTTCCGTCCGTGTGGTTGTGTTGAAAGGATACACTGCCAGGGATATCGGCAAATCTCTGGATGAACAGGGTCTGATCAGAAGCCCTTTTGTATTTGTGCTTGCGTGCAAAGCGGGTGGTGCGACTGAGAAACTCAAACCCGGTGTCTACGAACTGAGCCGCGCAATGAGTATGCCACAGATGATAGATCACCTGGTCAACGGCAGGACGCTCGAGAGCTGGGTCACAATTCCCGAGGGTTTTACAACACGCCAGATTGCCGATTTGCTTCAGAGCAAACAGCTGACTGCCGGGGACGCATTTTTAGGGCTTGCCTTCACCGCCGGCAGCGAGTTCCCGGAATATTCGTTCATCTATGGCAGTTCGCTTGAGGGCTATCTCTTTCCAGACACATATCTGATAGCAAGGGGCACGGATGCTCAGGGCATAGCTCGAAAGATGCTTGATGCTTTTGGTCGGAAGGTTATTGAGCCCAATCGTGCTGAGATAGAGCAGACTATAAGTGATAGATTTGGTCTTGGCAAGCAGTCGTTTGCCAAGGGTTTGAACAAGCTCTTGATATTGGCGTCCATGATAGAGCGTGAAGCGAAGGTCCCTGGTGACAGGCCGCTCATATCAGCCGTGCTGTGGAACCGCCTGTCAAAGGGTATGAGGTTGGAGGTGGATGCCACTGTGACATATATGCCCGGCGAGAGCACTGACAATAAGGACAAGATATATTACGGCGATCTGCATAAGGATTCTCCGTATAACACATATACTCATGCAGGTCTGCCGGCAGGTCCGATATGCAATCCTGGTCTGGCATCTATCAAGGCGGCTATGCATCCGGCAGATGTGGACTATTTGTATTATGTTGCTCGACCTGATGGGAGTCATCATTTCAGCAGGACGTTTCAGGAGCACATTGCAGCCAAGAACTCGATAAAGAATGGTGGCCGCTGATATGGGTGAGATGCTTGAACTGTTTCGACCCGATCAATACGTGCGCAATATAAGCGAGATCGACCTGGTCGTGCTCAGGCAGAGCGGTTATGAGGCTCTGATGCTTGATTTGGATAATACGATTCTGCCGTGGGCGAGTTCACAGGTTCCCGAGTCCAGCAGGTGTTGGGTCGAATCGGCCAAAGCCATGGGCATGAAGATGTGCATTATTTCCAACACGCACAATCCGAAGCGATTGGATGCCGTTGCTCGCGAGCTTGGAATCTCCTGTGTATTCAGGGCATTGAAGCCGCGTCCGCATGGCTTTAACAATGCATTAAAGATGTTGGGTTGCAAAGCCGAAAATTGCGTCGTAGTGGGCGATCAACTGCTCACGGACATACTCGGCGGCAACTGGGCGTGTATGCATACGATTCTGGTCGAGCCTATGCATCCAAAAGAGTTTATCGGCACAAAGCTCAGCCGCTTGCTTGAACGATGGATCATGCATCGCCTGCGCAAAGTGCCTGCTGCTGGAACAAACGGCTGTCTGTGCAAGTCAGAAAAACAGGATACCAAGTGAACATACTCGGCAAAACACGTGTTTTGGGCGTATTCGGGCACCCAATATCTCACAGTCTGTCGCCTGCGATCCATAATGCGGCGATTGAGGCAATGGGAATAGATTACGTGTATGTGCCGTTTCATGTACTGCCCGAGGATCTTGAGAGAGCGGTTGCCGGAATCAGGGCGATGAACATTGCGGGGATAAACGTCACGATTCCCCATAAAGAGAGCGTCATCGCATATCTCGATGAAGTGAGCGAGCGGTCGATGAGGATTCATTCCGTAAACACGATCATAAATCGAGACGGATATCTAGTTGGGGATACGACCGACGGTCCCGGTTTTCTCAAATCGGCGGAGTCTGAGTGGGGAAAGCTGGACGGACGCAGAGTATTGATACTTGGGGCAGGCGGTTCGGCAAAGGCAGTAAGCTTTGCGCTTGCCGAGATCGGATGCGATATAGCGATAGCGAATCGGACGCCTGAGAGGGCGACGCAGCTTGCCGAGGGTTTGAGTTCAGTCTTCGGGAGAGGAATTGCGAGGGCTGTAGAGATGGACAGACAGACTCTTGCGGATGAGGTGAAGAGGGCAGACCTGCTGGTAAACACCACATCGGTGGGCATGACCCCGGATATAGAATCTGTTCCAATACCGGCCGAGTTGCTGCATCCAAATCTGATGGTGTACGATCTCGTATATAACCCTCCGGTCACCCGGCTGGTCAGCCGGGCTCGTGAGGTCGGAGCGAGAGCGGTCAATGGCTTGGGGATGTTGGTTCACCAGGGTGCATTATCGCTTGAAATGTGGACCGGGCGACAGGTGCCGATTAATGTGATGGAAGAAGCGGCTGCTGTTGTGTTATAATTTTTTTGTGTCGCGGATTTGCGCGGCTTCGTTGAGGTGCTGGAAATGGCTAGAAAAGATTTAGGTGAGGCGCTTGTCGCCAAGGGAGTGATTACCGCTGAGCAGCTTGCGGAGGCAAGGGATGTTCAGCGCAGCGCCCCCGGCGACATTGGCCGCATAATCATAGACCTTGGGTTTGCGGATGCAAAAGCTGTCACGGAGGTCCAGGCGGAGATTCTGGGCATAGCTTTTGTGGATTTAGTAACGCAGAAGATAGACCAGAGTGCAGTAAATGCTGTTCCTGAGCATGTTGCCAAACGGCATAAGGTCCTGCCCATAGGCAAAAACGGCAACAAATTGATCCTTGCGGTGGTAAACCCCAACGATCCTGTTGCACTTCAAGACATAAGGCTCGCCAGTGGTGCCCAGCAGATTGTTCCGGCTTTGGCAACAGAGGACGACCTGCTTGATGCGATAGACCGCGTTTATAATAGCGGCGGCAGCGCAGGCAATGAAGTTGTGCCTACTACCGATCCTGGAGCGGCACCGATACCTGGTGGATCGAATGGCGGCGGAGGAGGAGCGAGCCTCAATCTGTCGGCTGACATCAGGCAGGCAATTGCAGGCTTTGGAGCGCGCGAGGAAATTGCCGATGAGGACACTGAGAGCATCGCCAAGGTCTCAGAAGAAGCGCCTATTATCCGAATTGCCTACACGATCATCCAGCGTGCAATTGCGGACAGCGCCAGTGACATCCATGTCGAGCCGGACAGACGCGGTGTGCGGGTGCGTTATCGAATTGACGGTGTTTTGCACGAGGTCATGCCTCTGCCGAAGTATATCGACAAGCCTTTGATATCAAGATTTAAGATCATGTCCGATATGAACATTGCTGAGCGTCGTATTCCTCAGGATGGGCGTATTCCGATCCGCTGGGATAACAAAGACTATGATCTTCGTGTATCATGTCTGCCGACTGTCCATGGCGAGAAGATCGTTATGAGAATCCTCGACAAGAGCAACGTTCTCATCGGTCTGAATAGACTGGGTTTCAGTCCCGAAGTGCAGTCCCAACTCGAGGAGATCGTCGTTCAGCCGAACGGTATGTTTCTGACCACCGGGCCTACCGGTTCAGGCAAAACCACCACGCTCTATTCAGTTCTCCACAAGCTCAACTCAGTCGAAAAGAACATCATCACCATCGAAGACCCTGTCGAATACCAGTTAAGCGGTATTTCGCAGGTTCAGGTCCACAAAAAGGCAGGTTTGACGTTTGCATCAGCTATGAGATCATTCCTCCGCCAGGACCCTGACATCATCATGGTCGGTGAAATGAGAGACCTTGAGACCGCCGAGATCGGTGTCGAGGCATCGCTTACCGGTCACTTCGTTCTTTCGACTCTGCACACCAACGATGCGCCGAGCGCAGTTATCCGACTTGTGGATATGGGTGTTGAGCCATATCTTATTTCCGCTACGGTAGTTGCCACTCTTGCTCAGAGACTGGCTCGAAAGGTCTGTCAAAAATGCAAGGTTCCCTACCAGGTTCCCGCTAGCGAACTGCGGCGGTTCGGGTTCAAGGCATCGGACCCCAATCAACAGGTCACTCTCTATAAGGGTGAGGGCTGCGAGGTATGCAAGCATACCGGTTATAAGGGACGAATCGGCATCTATGAGCTGATGAGGATCAACGACGAGATTCGAGAGCTAATGGTCCGCCGTTCTCCTCTAGCCGATCTTAGAGAGGCCGCAAAGGCCAACGGCATGCATGAACTCAGGGAGGACGGTCTGGACAAGGTTCTCCAAGGTGTCACTACACCCGACGAGGTTATGAGGGTCGTCTTCACAGCCGGGCAATAGTGTTGTTGAGAAATCTGCTTTTTGAAGAGTGGAAAGTAGAAAGTGGATAGTGGAGAGCAGCCGATTCCGGGCTTTCCATTTTTCGCATTCATCTTTCGGGAGAAAGCAATTGACCAAAAGGGCTGAACAAGAAGTCTCGATTGATGCGTTACACATCGATGACTTGCTGCGCGACATGATGGAGCGGAACGCATCCGATCTGCACATATGCATCGATGTGCCTCCGGTTATTCGTGTTGACGGTAAGTTATTGCCGCTTAATTATCCGAAGCTGGTATCCACCGATACCCAGCGTATGATGTATGATATACTCTCCGACGAACAGATCCGGCGTTTTGAGGAAAACTGGGAACTCGACTTTTCATACACAGTGCATGGCATGGCTCGGTTCAGGGTCAACATTTTCAAGGACAAGGGAGCTGTTGCGGCCGCGTTCAGACTGATCCCTGCCAGGATACCGACCATACGTGAACTGAAGTTGCCGCTGGTGTTGGAAGGCCTTACGAGAAAGCCGAGGGGGTTGATATTGGTCACGGGTCCGACGGGCTCAGGCAAGTCGACCACTCTTGCTGCGATGATAAATCAGATCAACAACGAGCGCAGCACACACATTATCAGCATTGAGGACCCGATCGAGTATTTGCATACGCACAAATACAGCATAATTAACCAGCGGGAGTTGGGTCAGGACACTAAGGAGTTTTCTCATGCGCTGCGGTCGGCATTAAGGGAGGACCCGGATGTGATCCTGGTCGGCGAGATGCGCGATCTGGACACAATGACCAACGCGATCCAGGCTGCTGAGACGGGTCATTTGGTGCTCGCGACGCTGCATACCAGCAGCGCGGCGCAGACAGTCGACCGCATCGTGGATTCATTTCCTCCGTCCGGCCAGGAGCAGATACGTCTGATGCTTTCAAACAGCATTGAGGCTGTTTTATGTCAACAGCTCCTGCCCCGTTCGGGTCAGCCTGGGCGCATATGCGCTATGGAGGTTATGATAGCCTCACCGGCGATAAGAAATTTGATACGAGAGGCCAAGACTCATCAGATCGGGTCTATTATTCAGACCAGTGCGAGTGCTGGGATGATGACCATGGACCAGCATCTGTGCGAATTATATAAAAGTGGTCATATTACATTGGATGAAGCCATAAAGGTAGCTGCGAACCCGGAAGAACTGAAGAGCATGGTAAATATGAATGCTGCAAGCAATGGCTCCAGCACATTAAATTTCAGGGGATAGAAAATAGGGGATAGGGGATAGGGGATAGGGCTTTTGCCCAAACCCCTGATCTCCAACCCCTAACCCCCAACAAGGGGTGATTAAGATGCCGAATTATGCATACACGATAAGAGACGCAGTGGGGACTGTAATTCCTGGGACCTCAGAGGCCGAGAACGAAGATATTCTGCGCAAAAGGCTGACCGAGCAGGGGTTCACGGTTGTCGAGATCAAACAGACCAAGAGCACTCAGAAAAAGATCGGCGGAATGGGCGGTGTCAAGAAGTCCGAGCTTTCGATCATGTGCCGCCAGTTTTCAACCATGATCGATGCCGGTGTAAACCTCGTGCGCTGTCTGAATGTGCTTTCTGAGCAGGCGACCAATCCCAAGCTAAAGGCAATTTTGACCGATGTTACCAACGAGGTCGAGAGCGGTCAGACTCTGACCAGGGCATTGGAGAAATACCCGACTGTTTTCGACAGGTTGTTTATCGGTCTTGTGAATGCGGGTGAGGTCGGTGGAGCGCTTGAAGAGAGTCTTCAGAGGCTTTCGCAGTTCCTTGAAAGTGATGTCGAACTGCGGCGCAAGATCAAGTCTGCTCTGACCTATCCGGTCATGATCCTTTGTTTTGCAGGTCTGGTAGTTATTGGTTTGATGACGTTTATTTTGCCGAAATTTATGACCATGTTCGTTGATCTGGGCATCAAAGACCTTCCTCCGCTTACAGCCGCAATAAAGGGCTGCAGTGATTTCATGCTCAGCAAGTGGTATTTTATGATCTTGATTGTCGTAGGTTTTGTTGTTGCCACCAGGCTCTTCGGCAGAACAAAAATCGGCAGGCGTACATTAGATACGGTAAAGCTCAAGCTGCCTGTATTTGGAAGCCTGAATCATAAAGTTGCGCTTGCAAGGTTCGCCCGAACGCTTGCCACTCTGCTTGCCAGCGGTGTTGCAATTTTGCAGGCTATGGAGACGGTGTCAGGGACAGTGTCAAACGATATCATATCCGATGCATTGCTTGAAGCAAGGGCAAGAATCAGAGAGGGAGACCGTATAGCCGAACCACTGGGTAAGAGCAAGCTCTTCCCACCGATGGTAGTGCAGATGATCTCTATTGGTGAGGAGTCCGGTTCACTTGACCCAATGCTCAGCAAGGTCGCTGACTTCTATGAAGATGAAGTCGATGCGGCCGTTTCGAGTTTGACCTCTGCCATCGAGCCGGTGTTGATTGTTACCCTGGGTGCGGTTGTAGGCTGTATCGTTATCGGAATGTTCATGCCGTTGATTGCTGTTATTCAGAACCTTTCCGGAGGCGGTTAGCGTCTATGCTGCCTATCTGGCTTGGAAGCGCGATAGCATTTATATACGGTGCGGCGATAGGAAGTTTCCTGAACGTATGCATATACAGGATACCCGAGGAGCAGTCAATCGTGACGCCTCCATCGCATTGCCCAAAGTGCGGCAAAAGGCTCAGGGGAATGGACTTGGTGCCATTGCTGAGCTTTTTGATGCTGGGCAGAAAGTGCCGTTATTGCGGTGAGCCGATAAGTTGGCGATATTTCAGTGTGGAGCTTATAACCGGCCTGCTCTTTGTGGGCACGTATTTGAGATATGGCATCAGCATAGATGTATTTGTGTATGTGTTTTTCATATGTGCACTGCTCATAGCGTTCTTTGTCGATCTGGATCATTTCATCATACCCGACCAGGTAGTGATATTCGGTCTGATCCTTGGGGTGTTAAAGGACGTCGCTCATATCATAGCCGGTGACATCAATCTGCTGCATATACCGACAGCTTCGGGCAATATGCTTCCGATGCTGCCGAGCATAGCGGGTATGGTGGTATGCGCAGGGGTCTTCTACCTGATTGCGTATATCGGCTATTTTGTATTTCGTCCCAGAGGCAGGTCCGAGCCTGAAGATGACGCTGATGACCAGGAGTATGAAGGTGCGCTTGGCGGCGGAGATATAAACCTGGCCGCTGCAGTTGGCGCTGTGCTCGGAGTGATGGGTGCGCTGGTCTCTTTCTTTATTGCGGTGATAGTTGGCTCAGTGGTAGGCGTCACATATATGATCTTGAAGAGCCGCGCCGAAAAGAAGGGCGTGTCTTGGCGCACGGAGATACCCTTCGGACCGCATATGGTGATCGGTGCTCTGGCAGTAATTCTAGCCGCGCCTCAACTTAGTTCGATTTGGGCATGGTGGGTCGGCATAATCACGCCGTAATAGCAGGTGATGGAACATACTGGCGAGTTTTATCGCCAAAAGTGTATAATTAACTAACGACTTCCGTGCGGAGGTGCATAACATGAGGACATCAAATAGAGGTTTCTCTCTGGTAGAGCTTCTAACAGTTATCGCGATCATAGCAATATTGGCTGCAGTTATTTTCCCTGTGATGGGTGTAGTGAAGGAGAAGGCGCGTCAGAACAACTGCATGACCAGTCTCCATCAGATAGGCTCAGCGGTTGCCATGTTCAAGACAGACAACCGCAAATATCCCCTTGCTCTGGTCGGCGCTGTCGATTCCAACGGCGAACCCACTGAAGAACAAAAGAGTGCAGTAGACTTTACAGTTGCAAAGAGCGACGATTATTTGTTTATGGAATACGTTCCTTCATTCAAGACATTTCACTGTCCGTCGTCGAATATAACGGATACGAAATCGATATTTTCGGTGCCTCAGGTTGCCTATGCCAATAGTCCGACAATCTCTATCTACGTCTACAGCAGTTACGACGGCTATGTAGACAGCGGCGGCACTGTTTATCGGCATTATTTTACTGACTGGGCAAGCGAAACCGACAATTCTACGACTGGTGTGAGCAGACTAAAACCAGACGAGGGAACGGATGACACAACGAAGCAGCAGACGGACTATGAGCGCCAGCTCAAGTTCAGAAACCCGCCTGCTGATACTGTCATAACCTGGTGTTCATATCATCAGGGCGGCACAGCCACTGCCCCGACCGGCAATGCGATTGTGCTGTTTCTCGATGGCAGCACGGAGCGTGTACCGGCGAGTAAAGTTGAAGCCTGCAAGTGGCGAGTTCGACCTACCAAGGGCTAATGATTAGCCTTCGCTTCTTCCTCTTTCCTTGGCGAGAGATGGTTGGGGTGAGGGGATATTAAGCGTCCTGAGCCTGGTCGAATAATGTGTTTTTTCGCGTTGGGACGGGAATCATCCTGTCCCAACGTGCGCGTTATGGCAAATTTATATTGAGTATAGTTATTGAATGCTTAGTCCCTATGCGGAACATTAGGGGGCGCACGATAGTCGTACCATCGGTGGAGACAAATGAATAAAGTCCTGCAAAACAAGAGGGGCACATCGCTGGTCGAAGTGCTGGTGGTAATGGTGGTGCTGCTTGTCGGGATCATGACGGTGATCCAGATGTTCCCGACCGGCTTTGGCATAGTCAAGGCCGCCGAGAGCCGCACAATTGCCACACGTCTTGCCCAACAGGAGCTTGAGCGCTGGAAAGCGATGTCTGCGAACCTACCCACCGGCATCATCCCAATCAAGGAAGATGGTACATTCTTTGCCGACAACACCGCATACAGCGCTGAAATTCGTAATAAGTGCGTGCTGGCTGGTCCGCCCTTTGGCGAGTTTATGACTGTTGACGATGTTTTGGAGCGAGGGAATGTGCTCAATATTCGCCAGGTAATTGGTGAGACCACCTCAATACCGGCTCCAGGGTATTTTCAGACCGGCAGCGGGACGGAGTTCGGTTCCAAATACACTCTTGCATTCAGCCCGATAGACGTCTACACTGACGATAACGGTTTGAACGGTCTGAGCATAAAGAGCGGTCCCCTGCAGCGCGCTGTCGGTTCGGTTACATATCTTCCCTCTATCAAGCGCGGTCAGTATTCGATTGTTTATACATCCGGCTCATCCGAGTTCTATGTGTCGTTTCCCAGGGAAAGTTCGAGCATAGATAGATTCTATTACATAAGCTATTCATATTGGGCCGTGCCGACGGGCACGACCGATAGTGATCCTACGTTGATAAGCGTTTTGGACCAGCGCGTCCCTGATTCCGGCACAATCAGCGGCGATGATGTAAGCTTTCAGACAGTGACCATAACGCCTCCATCAGGCTATGACGTTGTAGGCATCCAGGAGAGTTCGGATACATGCGCGCGTGGTTTTTCGCTGTTGGGAGAGAGTGATCCATGGACATCCGACCCGTACACCTACAAACTCTCCGATTCCATCCTGGGCATTATTTCATTCAATCCCAATGCGCAGGACCGGTATGAGTATACTGCTTACGGAAAACGTCCAATTGAGGCGAGCATTGATTATCGTATATACGACCCTCGCATAATACGTGAAGACAAAGTCATTCCTGATGTGAGTGACAACGCCGAGAGAATTCCGATCAAACTGGCTCTTAGGTTTATTCTCAATGCAGGCGCCCCGAGCGATATAACGGACGGCGACCCAACCGACAACCCCGACGAGCCTACTTTCGAGGGTCTCATGCGCCAGTATAACGGCAGACCTCAGCTGGGTCGCAAGATAACCATCTCGGATGATTTGACTATAAAATACTCTATGCTCATAGTCGACCTGAAGACCGGTCTGAGGGTTGGCGTGCCGGAAAGCTCAGGATCAGGCACCGGGGTCCCCCTTTATACGAGTGATTTTGTCGATTACAAGACGGGTGTAGTCAATCTCCCTGGTCCTGCGGCGGCGAGTGACGATAGAGCCTGCCTGATAGACTATTCCAACAACATTATAGTCAAGAATGTGGACCTTCGCGGGCGCAATCTCAGGTTTTTGTATAGGGCAGACGGTGACTGGTCCGTCCAGTGCAATAAGGCCTACGCCAACTATTCGCGGGTCTATGAGCCGTCGAGTGTAGAGTACGACAAATATTGTCTTGTGGATAGCAACCGCCTGCTCTTTGCTCCGTGTGATGCCGGAAAGACTGTCTCTGTGGACTATACGTATGTCACCACGTCCGACAATGTAGAACATCGTGTTGTCGGCAGAGCTTGCCAGATTTCCGATACCGCTTCGGACGTATCGGATCAGAACGGTTGTTATTATGTGGACATAAAAGTGCCAGCAACCAATTACACAATCACACGTGTATCCGTGATCGGCACATCGTTTATAGCCAGAGTAATCTGGCGTGACGGCAAACACTGGCGTCATGTGGACTTGGATACGAACCTCGTAAGAGGCGAATAGGGCTTCAATGATGAAAAAGGGTCAACGCTATAATCGGGGTTTTACGCTCATAGAGCTGCTCGTGGTGCTCGCCATATCCATGGTTTTGATGGGTCTGGTGCTGTATCCGGTCACGCAGTCATTCAAGATGACGCGCAGCGCCCAGGCAATGGTAGAGTCGCAGGATGCGGCGCGTTTTGCCATGGAGCAGATCAGCCGCGACCTCGGCGAGGCAATGGATATCGTCGAGTACGAAAATGCCCAGCCTCTACAGATTCCTGTGCTTCAGTCTGATGGCATCACCGTAGAATTTTTGGATGTGCCGAATGCAAAGATAGATTTTGTGCTTCCAAAAATGATAGCCCACTGCAACAATCCTGATCATCCTGTTGATGCGACTGATCCGACCAAATATCCGCGCGATTTCGAGCGAGGTGATGAAGCTCTGCCGAGTTGTCCGGTGTGCGATTCAACAGACGTCGAGATTCGTCCTGGGTTGCCGCTGCAGCCGGATACAAAGGTTGTCAGATATTTTCTTGGTCTGATGTATAACAATCCGGACCCGCATGACGGCAAGTATGCAGACCCTGACGCTCCTGATTTCGGCTGGCTCTCTCCCTGGGCCAAGAATGTTGAGGCGGGAGCGGGTAACCAGGTGGTCTTATACAGGATCGAGTTCGACTCGTCAGACGAGACCATTTTCGGCACTGACAAAGATATTGCTGTTGCAAAGCTCAAGGAAATTTTGGAGGACCCAAGATTTTTCTACAGTGATGAATCCGACAGTTCAGCAGAGCCTTTCTGGCATGTATGGGCGCGTAAGGCTCGTGTAGTCGGGGTCGGTAAATACGAGGACTTGGTCGAGGGCGTCGATTCTGACGGCGACGGCAACTGGAATTCTCTGACCCCATGTGTCACGTTCAACTATAAGAAGATGGACAATGACGATTTCTCCGGTACCTATTCGTCCGATCAGAGCTATGAATATCCTGACGCCGTTCCGGCCATCTATCAAGCTGAATATGGCTATTGGATGCCGGACGATTATGATATTTCGGTATATCGCTACACATATGACTCAAACAACTCACCGAGCGTCATCAACGAATACGCAATGGATCTGGATGACGGCAGCACGCATGTAGTTATCAACAAGAGAGTCTATACCGCGTCCACCGAAACTTGGTCTTCACCGGTCACCACATTCGATATAACTCAATACAATACAGACCTGACGAACAACGGCAAGGTCCTTCCCGGCACCATCGGCTCCGGCTGCGAAATGGCGTTTACCATAGACACGACACGCGGCAGGGTCAATTTTGCTATAACGCCGCCGACGCCTGATGACTATGGATCAATAAGTGATCTCGATCCTGCCGCCATCAATTACGACTATACAGAAGCATATAGACAAGACAGGGGCACAGCCCGCCGGGGTGCGCTGCTGAGCACTTTCAAATCCGGCAGTGACAATTATCTGGAATACGCCACGATTGTGCCCGGCAGCGAGCGGGTAACCGGACCAGATATGACTCCCAACTCCAGCAGCAGCTATGTCACATATCAGCGCGTGCCTTTTGCTCTGGGTGAGCCGGGTTACAATCAGTATAAGGTCGATTATGACAATGGCCGTATATATTTCAGTTCAGTTTATGAGCAGGCTCTGCCGGAGGATCGCGGCAAAATATACGTAAATTACAAAGTCCGGTTCAACCGGGACGGCGATGTTGTGCGCGGCAACTATCGAACAAGGGCTGCGGTTGTTGTTCACTTACAGATGAAGATGTATGATCCCGAGTCCGCCAAGCCTCATTCAGTCGATCTAACCAACACTATCAAGGTGCGCAATGCGCTCAGATAATTTTATATTTAGAATTTTATATTGATTATTTGGATTGGAAATTTGCGGGCTAATCGCTCAAGTCATTCCGAACGAATGTGAGGGATCCGCTTTGAACCAATCTGATATGTCATGGTTCCCTCTCCTGGGGGAGGGCTAGGGTGAGGGCGCTGCCTGATTTAGTATTTGGTATTTCGTATTTAATATTTTGCTCTATGTTCGGTTGCGATATCTGATCGCGACCGAAACAGAACTGCAGACGTTTCAAGTTTGTCATTCCGAACGAATGTGAGGAATCTGCTTTGAACCTGGCGCCGTAAAAAGCAGATTAGTGTTGTGTTCTATGTTCAATCACACAAACAATCGAATAACATCCGGCAGGCGAGGTCAGACACTGGTCATCGCGATAATGGTGATGTTCATACTCGCGGTGATATCGGCTGTCTTCATCGCATTGGTCGCGCGGAACCTGTTTAGGTCCGAGCGTTTCTCAAACGTGGACGCCGTTGCTCAGTTAGCAGAGGCTGGTGTTCGCTATGCCGACAAGATGCTCACGTCGAGCGAGGATGGTGCGGACTGGCGTCCCAAGCCTGACAACAACGGTGTCACCAACGTGCCGACATACCCCGATGTTCTGCCTGTGAGCGTTCCAGCAGATGAACTGGCGATACAGAAGCAGTATCCCGATTTCAAATGGACCAGGGCGTGGTGGCCGACAGAATACGGCAATGGCTGCGCGGGTCCGACCGGCGGCTACACGACATTCAGGTCTGGCGGCGGGCGGTTTCTGCTGCGTGTGTCATATAATCCGACACCCAGAGATCCGCTGTCGAAGTATATAAAGATCGAGTCCATAGGCAGGTGGGGCGTCTTTGATGAGGACGACCCGACGACCTGGGCAAACGAGGCCAACACCGGCATGCGCCGTGAGATCACGGCATATAAGCCGATAGGCGTCACCGATTATCTCAGGTTTATCACCAACAAGGACCACCGTTCCACCAATTTTACTCTCGGTTGTCCGGGTTATCATTCTATCTTTGGCAGATCGCCCGATTCCAATTATGGTTCGCGTGGAGGCCCGATCAGGGTAAATGGGAACCTGATGTTTTGCGGTAAATCCGGCAGCGATTCGGGTGTCGAAATTTTTCTGCGGTCTGTGGCTTCAGGTACCACAAGCTCGACCAGCGGCACCATACCTCTCGACTGGGTAGAAGTCTCCGGAGAGATCAAACAATACAAAGACGATGACGGCTCGGTCGGTGTGATCGTAGATGTTATAGAGCCGAACGAATCAACCGTAACACAGTATTCCGGTCGACCCAGTTCGGATACTTCTTCCACGGACTGGACAATCGACGGCTTCTGGCGTGACGGCAGCAGTTCATCGACTGAGCCTGCCAGACGTATCAAATATCTCGATCCGCCTCTACCGTTTGAGGACAATTCCGACACCACAGGCACCACGACCCGCTATCGTCTGCTCACGCTTAACTCAGGCGCCAGAAAATACGTAAATGGTTCATGGGTCAACCTGGGCGAGTACGGTTGGGGGCGCGGCATATATATCGACAATTCCAATGATGTCCAAAGTGATAGCGCCACGCTCTTCGGCGGCTACACTCTCAGGTCGGACTGGCTGCAGCCGGGCAACAAGATGTCCAAATACTGGAAGGGTCCGTTCTATATTCCGCCGGGTGTGGTCATAGTTCTGAACCCGAACGATACCGACGGCGACCGCCAGGCTGATATGACCATAACCCGTACGGACGGCAGCGTCTGGCATGACCCGGATGGCAAGGCCAGGCCGGACTGGGGCAAAACCGTCACCGTGCCCTATCCTGATGCCGCCGACGGCCGCACGTTGCATTGGAAGAGCGAGGGCGGCGACAGTTCATATGAGCGGACTATAGACGGCAATGGCGTGATCTATGCCGAGGGCAACATCCGCATAAGGGGTATGCTTCCCGCAGATACGCAGCTCACTGTGGTTTCCAACTCGAATATATATATCGAGGGCAACATCCTCAAGTATCGAAATCCAAGCACCACAATCTCATCTGACAACCCTTGGCGCGGCACAGGCACTGACACCGAGTCCTGCGGAATTGCTTTGCTTGCGCGCCAGAATGTCTGTGTCAACACGACTCAGTTCATGTCGCCCATAGGTGGTGTTGGTGATAACATAGATGATGATGACAGCGTTGTTGTGTCTAGTAATATGAGCAGCCGCTTGAGAATGTCATTCGGGTTTGCTCCATACGAGTCCGACAAAGGTTCCGACCCGAATGATCACATGCTGCTGCTGCGCCATTCAGGCCAGTTCGGCACTTCGTATATCAATGCCTGGCTCAACGCCAGGCAGTCACTGACGAATTGGGGCATTCTCTATCTCAACAATGACTGGTCGCTGGGTCCTTCCACCCACTCTCCGGTAAGCACTCTACCCGTGCATATCTGGGGCATCGGCGATCCCAACTTTAATCCGTCCGGTTGGGGCATAGACAGTTCATACTTCGGCGAGGCATTCCACCTAACTTCGGGCACGGATTCGGGTGGCTTGAACGCTGAATTATACACCAAGCCGGGAGCAGTCAACAGTTTAATGCTTGCGCTGGATCAGACCAGTTATACGTATAGAAACTACCTGTTGGGCGGTCTGGCGATTCAGCCGATGGATATCCGTATTGAGGCCGTGATTTATGCCCAGGATGGTTCATTCTTTGTGATTCCCGGCAGGTGGTTCAATCAAAATCCTTCGGACACCGAGGCCGATTACAGCTCTTCAACAGGCAGGCAGGGTGCAAGAGATGCGTTTCCATTCTATGGCCAGCCCTTGGATATACGCGTCATCATAGATGGAGCGGTCAGTGAGAACATGCCTGCAGTGGTAAGCGATGTGACCGAATGGATGTCCAAGTGGGGCACAATACCGGATGAATACGGTTCAACTGGTCTTGCCACGGCTCACCCTGGCGAGGGACTGACGATTCTCTATGACGATCATGCCGCCTGGCCATATAAGAGCCTGAGACCATGGACAACAACCAGCAGCACTTCGCCGATCAGGCGAGATAGTTACGGGCGCACTCTGCCTATTGCGCCGAGGCTTCCCGTCTGTGGCAGCCTAATCTATTTCGGCGATGTTATGTAGCGCCTCTCCCTCTCCCTTTGTGGGAGAGGACCTGAGTGAGGGAGATTGACATTATGAAAAGCTTCACACGAACTATCCCATTTCTTGCAATCATATTCGGTGTCATTGCATCAGGGCTTCCTGCTGATGCCGGCGCATATCTGTATTCAAGCAATCGAAAGCAGATCAACTGTGGAATTGTCAGGCTCTCAAGCTATAAGATTAACCAGGCCACCGAACTCGGGTCTGGATACGGTACGAGTGGTTATTTATTGGGCAACGGAGTTGGTGAGCTGTTCTATTTGCTCGACAACCTGACGAGCATGAAGCCCGCAGGTTGGACACTGGAAAATCCATTTGCCGGGTCCACCGCCGCATCGTCCGGTTCAGCCAGAAAATATACCAAAAGCGAGGTCGATTACTGGTTTGTAGACCTGGCATCTACTCGTGATCTGTCTCGGATGCAAATTTTGTATTTACCTGCCCATGGCGTGGTGATCATGGATGACGATGACAGAGAGAAGCTGCGCAGGTTTGTGGACGGCGGAGGTGTGCTGTGGGTGGACAATTCCGCCGTGAGCAGTGTTCTGACTTTTGACGACAGTGCCAGTGCCGGGTTCATTATCTCGGACTTCGAGTTTAGCTCTGCGCTGGGCACCGACTACATAGACGTGCGGCATCATCCACTTTTGACGATCCCATACTGGCTCACCGATCAGGATGTATCCATACTCGGCTCGAATGCAGGCCAATATTGTGTATGGCCGGGTTATGACAGCAGCAGTGGCGTCCCTGATGATTTTGATTATTTATTCCCAGTGGTCAGGAACACGGGTATAGGTAATCCGCCGGTTATAGCCTCGAATGCGTATGGCGGCGGCTATATTGTAGCGACTGCCGATTACGTCGGCAGGGGCTGTTATATGAATTATCCATACTGTCTTCCCAGCCTCAAGTTTGCCTATAATCTCATAGCGCTGTCTTCTTCATGGACAAATGCAAGGAAGAGCCCGCGTCACTCCGGCAGTTCGATCGACACTGTCGGCGGCACCGAGCTTGCCAAGATATGGTCTTGTCCTTTTTCTTCCGAGGATGAGGTAGAGTCTGCTCCTGTGATATATAAGAACATAGTCTATTATTCCAGGGGGGACACTCTTTACGCATATGATTTGAAGCCGCAAGAGGATCTTGATGGGGACGGCGATATTGACGACGGCGAAGATGATATGCCCAATGACACCGGCTGTGACCTCATATGGAAGAAGCCCTGCAGCGGCACACTCTCCTCTCCTGTAGCGGTGACCATGCAGGACCCCAGCAAATACAATAGCCCCGGAGACAGTGTAGATGCGGTGATGGTCGCATCCACTGACGGCACAGTCTACGTGTTGGATACATCACCGACGAATGCTGGAAAGTCACTTCTTTACAGCGAAATAGACTGGGATACCGGTTCGACGTGTGAGAAACCGTTTCCGCCTGTTTTCGTAGACGGCTGGATATATGTTGCCGGCAAATCGACTGATGCGACCCAGAGTGTCCATATATACGGTTTTAATCCGGTCATGCACTACTACCGCAGCGGCAGTGACACATATAAAAGTGAATGGTTGCGTGAGTTTCCCAGTTCCTCCAGCAGCATTTTATATACAGGAGGCATTCTCAAGTCCGGTCTATGTTTCGGCTATGCCAGTTCAAATGGCAGTGGAGCGCTCACCGGTATGCTCTACTGGTCAACTAATAGGCCGACCAGCGGGAGTACGGTGACCAGTCAGAACGACATTGTTTTCGGTCTGCCGCTGGTAATAAAAAATGACACTCTTCAGACTAAAAAAATCGTAGGCTCTCAGGTCGATTGCCAGATAAACATAAAGTCGGTTAAGATCAAAAATATCTCAAACATATGGATCAAGAACTACGGCACAAGCGATCTTCAGATAAGCGGTAATCCGGTAAAGAATGCAACCATATCGAGTCCATCTGAAGACACAGCAGACGGCCGAATATTGTGCAATCTGAGCGGGTCTGCTATAAATCAAAATGGCGGTGAAGTGCCGGGTGACGTGATAATATGCGCCGATTACAGTCTCGACTATGCCACCGCCGGCACCGGAGGATTTGTCCGCGCACCACAGCAGATCAAGCTTCCTCTCGAACCTGATGTATCCACCACCGGCAGCAGTTCTCTTCCGAAGACCGAGGCCACTGCCACAACAGCTCTCGGACGTAACGCAATGGTCTATATTAATGGTGAGAGAGACCCGGTGGAGCTTAAGTCACTAAATTCCGGCGGTTCGGTCTATGGCCTTCAGATTGATGCTTCTGCACAGACGAACAGATGGAACTATTTCCTGCATGCCGGCGTTGCGCGATCAACACTGGAGAACGCATCGGGCTACAGCACGTCCGAGTCATCCAATATCACGAGTCCGATTTCAGGTCTGGTACTTCCTGGTGTGGTAATGAAGAAGACTGGCTCAGGGTGGCTTCCACTGCAAAACCCGCAGCCGCTCTCCAATCCTGCCTGCTCGGGTGACAAAGTATTCGTCACGGTCTCGGGCTATTTCGGCAGCGGCAGCAGCAGTGATTACAACGGCGGTGCGCTTCTATGCTTCAAGGCCAATCCTGATTTTGTGATAAGGATCACTGAGAATGCAGGTTATGATTCTGAAGGCAACCCCATAAGAAAAGCAAAGAGCCTTTACAATTCCACCACCGGCGGCAAGCGCGTAGTCAGTATCTGGCAGCCGAACCTGTTGGATGATAGTCCTCTAGACTTTTTGTCTGGTCAGGTTGGTGTTCCTGCTTCCATGATAGATTATGACAAAGGGACCATAACCATCGATAATTTCAGCACACTGAAACTGAAGAGTTCATCAAGTGTAACTCCCAACACCTTATCACCGTCGCTGCCGGTCTGGGTGATGGTAGACAATGTCGAGATTCCAGTCGACTTTTCCACCTGGGGTCCCTTGGGCGCCTATATGAGCACGGCACCAACTGGTAAGATGAGCGACTCAGTGGACTTGAGCGGTTGGAACAATCTGCTGTGGTACTATCCTGTAGACGAACCGATCCATTCATCGCCTGTGGTCATTGGAGATGTTGTCTATTTTATGGATGATAAGGGCACGATATATGCCATCAATACCGAGACTGGTGAGACTCTCGGCAAACCAATTGATGACGACCAGGTCATCTGGAAGGAGCCATCAACTTCAACCAGCACGAGCAAAACGAATTTCTCGATAGCGGGTTCCAACGGTGTGCTCGTGATTCCGAAATCAGACGGTCTGTATGCATATTCAAACACAACGACTCTCGTTGCGGACACGAACAGAGTAATGGAACTCGACGGTGCGGGCGAGCTGAGCTGGGCTGCCGATTCGATCACGTGGCCTGCTCATATTCCACCCAGTCTCAACACCAAGCCCGCGACCACTTCCGGTCCGATAAACAAGCCAAGTCGTGTGCGGTATATCAGTTCCGGCGAGCTGCTGCTCACGAATTCGGGCGCCAACCAGGTGTGCCGTATTGACAAGTCGGCTCAGGTCGGTTCGATGCGCGTCGAGGCAACAAATGTGACAGATGACTATGTATATATTCGTTGGATGTATGACCGTTTCTCCGATCCAAAACGCCTGCTGCGTCCTGGTCAGCCGACGAGCCTCAATGGTCCCACTGATGCAATCCTCTGGCAGGAGACGGAAACCGATGGTTCGGGTGACACCTATCAAGTGATTCACTGTCTGGTCGCCGATTCGGGCAATCACCGGATCGTAGACTTGGTATATAAGTTCAGATATGCCAGCAACGAATATGTTCTTGAATCAAATGATTCTGACATCGATCCTGCCAGTGGTTTCTGCCTGCCTCGTTTGAACTGGGTCACCACAACCGATACGACGAATCAGAACTATGTGTTCGATTGCCTTCAGCTTATATCGGGCACATCTGGCGGCAGCACCACGACTGATATATGGGCGGCGATTTCCAATTACCGAACGGGAACCGGCTCCACGGCCACAACCCAGGGCTTGGGCGGCGCGGTAGTGGGGATACGTTATCGTGTAGCTAACGGAAATAGTTGGGATTATGCGAAAGATGATTCCGGCCAGATAATCTACGGATGCGACAAAATGGACTTTTCAAATGTAGGTGGTCTGTCTTCGGCGCCCCTTGCGAGCCCAAGGTATTTCTATGTCAGAGATGATGCTTCTTCCGGCAATAGGTATCTGTATGTTTGCGATAATTATGGCGTCTATGATGCCATAGTTCCTTCGGATCCATCGATCCTGCCGAAAGTGGCTGCAATTCTGACTGACGATAGTTATAGGAGCAATCTAGATCGTGATGATGAAACAGCTGGTGTTCAAGCGCTGTCCGTTCCATTGAGAGCATCCTGCATACATGTCCTTCCAAGCGGCAACTGGCTCATTACCAACTCGTATTCGGGAGAGAGCACTGACGGCGTCAGCCGCTTCAGCGGAGAGGTATTTGAATACAATCCGACCACAACGACATCCGGCAAGGTCGAGTGGTGTTCTCCGAAGATCGAATTCTCTGCCAGCACCGGCACATGGAAGCAGACGATAGACAACGGCCAGATAATGCAGCAGCCTTCCTGCGCATATCGTCAGTTCTAGTGCTCCATAAATGTAGGGGTGAAGCATTTGCCAATTAGAATTTGATAGGCTTCTCAAATACCATCGCAAATGCTTCACCCGCATTATTCACTAAGCGCATAATTCGGGCTAGAAAGCAGCCGGATTGTCATATGATCCGGTTGCCTTTATGCAAACCCTATGCGGACTATTCCTGATCGCACTTTTCTCCGACGGCGTATATAGGCGACATCTGCCTGAGGCGGTCGATTACCCCCGGCAGCACATTCACTACCTTGTCTATCTGCTCCATTGTGTTGTCATTGCCCAGAGTCATTCGTAATGAGCCATGAGCCTGTTCATGTTTCAGCCCCAGAGCCATCAAGACATGAGAGGGATCGAGAGAGCCTGACGTGCATGCCGAGCCTGATGAGACACATATACCCTGCATATCAAGCAGTAGGATCATTGATTCGCCTTCGACCCCGGTAAACGAGAAGTTCACATTGTTCGGCACTCGTTTGATGCGGTCTCCATTGAGCCTGATATCTTTTATCTTCGATTCCACGCCGTGGATCAATGCATCACGCAGCCTGGTCGTATATTCGCCTTCCTCAGCCATTCTAACCTTGGCAAGCTCACACGCTTTGCCCAGACCAACTATCCCAGGCACGTTGTGAGTTCCGGCTCGTCGATTATTTTCCTGGCCGCCGCCTTGCATGAACCTGTCCACGCGGGAGCCTTTGCGAATATACATTGCGCCGATGCCCTTTGGACCATAGAGCTTATGCGCTGAGATTGCGAGTGAGTCGCATCCGATAGCCTGCACATCCACGGGTATATGCCCTACCGTCTGCACGGTATCCGAATGGAAGTGAATACCTTTTTCTCTGCAAATCTTACCTATCTCTTCCACAGGCTCTATAGTGCCTATTTCGTTATTGGCGTGCATTATAGTCACGAGGATCGTCTTGTCAGTGATTGCTGATTTGAGATCATCAACACTCACAAAACCATTCTCGTCCACATCCAGATATGTAACCGTGCAGCCATGCTTTTCCAAGGTATGGCATGACTCCAGCACTGCATGATGTTCGATCTTGCTGGTGATGATGTGATTGCCCTTTTTGGCTTTGGCCGAAGCCACACCGAAGATTGCCCAGTTATCGGACTCACTGCCGCCTGATGTGAAGTAAATTTCTTCGGGCTGAGCGTTAATCAGCTCGGCGACCCGTTCACGAGCGGTCTCGACCGCATCGCGGGCTTCACGCCCAATCGAGTAGAGAGTGGAAGCGCTGCCATATTTGTCTTTCAGAAACGGCAGCATAGTATCAAGGACCTCCGGGTCGACCGGGGTCGTGGCTGCATGATCGAGATAAATCAAATCACCCATAACATACTCCAATTTAGTATTTGAGATTTGGTATTTTATATTTTTCTGTCGGCGTGCAGTCAGCTTCGGTTTGCTACCGTTCGGGCGCGATATCTGATCGCGCCCGAAAAAACTGCGATTCGGATTAGCAAAGAATCTGCTTTTCCAGCAATAATCAATATGAAATACTAGATACTAATTCTGTCTGCATTCATATATGGCCGCAGGACCTCCGGCACGATAATCGAGCCATCTGGCTGCTGATAGTTTTCAATTAGCGATACGACCAGTCTGGGCAGTGCGACACCTGAGCCGTTAAGTGTGTGGACAAACTCCGGTTTAGCCTTTGGTTCGGGTCGATACCTGATGTTTGCGCGGCGCGCCTGAAAGTCCTCGAAGTTCGAGCAGCTCGAAACTTCCAGCCACTTATCCACACCCGGCGCGTGTATCTCAAGGTCATAACACTTGGCAGCCGAGAAGCCCAAGTCGCCCGTGCACAGCAATACTATCCGATATGGTATACCCAACTGCTGCAAAATAAACTCAGCATTTGCGGTTAATTTTTCGTGCTCATCATATGAAGTCTCAGGCCGCACGAATTTCACCATTTCGACCTTGTCGAACTGATGCACTCGCAGCAGACCGCGCGTATCCTTGCCAGCCGAGCCTGCCTCGCGCCTGAAGCATGCGGTGTAGGCTGTCAAATATATCGGAAGCTGGTCTGCATCCAGTATCTCATCCGAGAATATGTTTGTCACCGGGACTTCGGCAGTCGGGTCCAGGAAGAGGTCGTCTTCCTTATCGGTGTGATACATATCCTCTTCAAACTTCGGGAGCTGGCCTGTTCCTGTCATTGCCTTTCGGTTGATCAGAAACGGCGGGAAGACCTCTTTATATCCATGCTTGGAGGTGTGCACGTCAAGCATCCAGTTCAGCAGCGATCTTTCAAGCCGTGCCCCGAGTCCCTTATAGAGTATGAATCCACTGCCCGCTATTTTGCTGCCGCGGTCGAAGTCTATGATGTCCAGATTCGTCGCGATGTCCCAATGAGCTTTGGGCTCAAAGTCGAACTTTTTTGGCTCACCCCATGTGCGGATGGTCGGGTTGTCCGACTCATCCTTTCCAACAGGCACGCTGTCCTGCGGCATATTGGGGATAGTTAGCAGGATATCATTGATCTTTGTCTCAACTTCGGCTATATCAGAATCCATCTGCTTGATACGACCGGACACCTCACGCATGCGTTCGATCTCCGAGGTCGCGTCTTCCTTGTTTTTTTTCATCTTTGCGATGTGTTCGGAGACGGAATTACGCTCAGCCTTGAGCTGTTCGACTTCATAGATATCCTGGCGCCACTGCTCGTCGAGCTTAACAAACTCGTCAAGCTTTGCCGGGTCGTCGTTTCTGTTGATCAGAGCCTGTCTCACCTTATCCGGCTCTGTCCTTACAAATTTCGCATCAAGCATGATAGTCTATACCCCCTGGGTCTTGCATCTACTATATTGTAGTGCACTCGCCGCGAACAGGCAACCTCAAAGGGATAGAGTTCATTCATTCGAGTATTTTTGCCGATGTCCGATTCATCGGGGACTTGCACCGTTAATGAGCATGCAGGGAGGGCGAGGCTCCCGCCGAGCCTTTTTCTCGAATCCAGATTTTCTGGCTCTGCCGGTCGCTAAATTTTATCGGATCATGCTGCCGATCAGGTTATATATCTTCTTTCGATTATCTGCCGGCGCAACTCCGTTTCGCAACGAGTTCCACTGGTATCCGAAGAAGATAAAGTAGTCCGGCTGAAGCTGCTTGGCCTCTTCAATATACTGCGCCCATGCATCATTCATATAATCGGGCGATTTCTCGTCTCGCGCCGCATGCCAGCCCACCTGGGCGTCTACTACATACATTACCGGAACTCTGCGATTGTCCGATATGAGTTTGATATTGTCATAGATATCGGAGGATGTCGGGAAACTGTAGTTATACGGACAAAAGCCGCAGCAGCCGCCCGAAGTGTCTATGAAAATATCCGCGTTCACCGGATGGTCGACTGAGTGATCAATCGTTCCATAGCAGTAAAATATCTCGCCGGAGAAGCCCTGCTGTTTCAGCGTTTCCCAGACGTTACGAACCAGCGAGCCTTCGCGAAAACTGACATAATCGATCCAGTCCTGGTTTATATTCTTTTCGTTAGCCCAGTGAAAGAACTGCTCCGGTCCGACCTGTGTATAGGGCCTGCGTCCGTGAGAGGCCGCCCACCTGTCATAGCTGCGTTTTGAGCCTGGACCGGGGAAGTATTTGCGTTCTCCCTCATAGATAAAGCCGTCGAGTTCGGGGAAGAAGTTATACTGCTCCTCAAACATTTTTAGGATAAGCTCCTGTGTATAACCGCTGTCGGCGGACAGGGTCACCAGCTTATCGTAGGGCCAGTAAATCATATCTACGCCCAAATCGTCTATATAGCAGGCATCCAGTTTGTCTACGCACTTACGCGCATAGATATATGTGTGATTTGCTGCAAAGACCTTAATATTTCGGCGGTGCGCATGGTCTATTATCTCGTTGAGCAGCCTGTTGCACGAGTCTCTGTTAGCTGAGCTGGTTGAATCCAGAAACGATATTGAAGACATGTATCCGGTGGCATATCCATGCAAGTAGATATTTAGCACATTGATGCCATGCGACGCCATATCGTCCAGATGCCGCTTCCATGTGTCCAAATCCCACACATGCCCGTCGCTGTGCCTGCTTGGCGCAAAAAATTCCCAAAAGCCCGTAATCACGTGTAGTTACCCCGATTGCCGTTTTTTTCAATATACTACTGATGTATACGGTCGTCAACACGCCGAGTTTAGCTGTTGGCTCCCCTCATTTACTTCAATTCTGCTATAATAGTGCTCGGAGGATGTCACAGTGAAACGCAAATTCGCGGCGGTTGTGATGGCAGCCGGCAAGAGCACAAGAATGAAATCAGCGCTTCCCAAGGGGGCGCATATGATATGCGGCAAGTCTATGACCCGCCACGTCGTCGATGCATGCCTTGGCGCCGAGATCGAGCAGGTGATAGTAGTGGTCGGCCACGAGGCCGAAAGGGTCAGGCAGGCGTTGGGTGAGGATATTACATATGCTTACCAGACCGAGCAGCTCGGTACGGGGCATGCGGCCATGCAGGCGATGCCCAGTATTGCAAGCGACATAACCGATGTGGTCGTGCTCCCAGGCGATACGCCTCTGATTACATCCGAGGCGATTTGCCGACTTATAGACACTCACTCGTCAGCCGACAACGCAGCCACACTGCTCACCGGCATGCTCAACGACGCGGGTCACTATGGCCGGATTGTGCGGGATGATAGCGGCGCGGTAGTGAAGATTGTCGAAGCCAAGGATGCCGACGAGGCGACACTTTCCATAGGTGAGTTCAATGTAGCGATCTACTGCTTCAAGGTCCCACAGCTTGCCGAGAAGCTGACGATGATTAAGCCGGACAATGCCCAGGCAGAGTATTATCTAACTGACGTGATCGAGCTTTTGAATAAGTCCGGCCAGCGGGTGGGAGCGGTTATTGCGGATAATGTAAAGGACACTTTGGGAATCAATAACCGGATCGAGCTTGCCGAAGCTGCCGCGACTATGCGTAAACGTATACTGGACAAACTGATGCTTTCGGGCGTGACCATAGTCGACCCTGCGACCACATATATCGACTGCGATGTCGAGATCGGCGGCGACACGATAGTCCATCCCTGCACTATAATCGAGCGTGGCAGTCGCATAGGCAGCAACTGCGAAGTAGGTCCGTTCGCCCGGCTCACCGATGTCACAATCAGCGGTCTCAAAACTCAGGAAAGGCAGCTAAAATGAACGAACTGATGCTCTTTTCAGGAGCTGGAAATCCCGAACTCTCGAAAAAGATTGCCGAGCGGCTTGGGGTACATGTCGGTGAGATGTCGCTCCAGCGGTTTTCTGATGGCGAGGTCCATGTCCAGGTGAACGAGAGCGTGCGCGGCGACGATGTGTTCATAGTCCAGTCGTTTCCGACCCCGGTGAACGAACACCTGATGGAACTGCTGATAATGATAGACGCCTTCAAGCGGGCATCAGCGCGCAGGGTAAATGTCGTGGTGCCGTATTACTGTTATGCACGGCAGGACAGGAAAGTCAAGCCGCGCGAACCCGTTACGGCCAAGCTGGTTGCCGACCTGCTGACGGCGGCTGGTGCGAGCAGGCTGCTTACTGTCGATCTGCACTCAGGCCAGATAGTCGGTTTCTTCGATACGCCCGTCGATAATCTCTATGCGGGACCGATCATAGCGGACTATATACGCAAAAATATTAAGGTTGACGAGAATACGGTAGTGGTCTCGCCGGATGTGGGCGGCGTTCCACGTGCGCGTGCGCTTGCTGAGGCTTTGGGGACACCCATTGCGATCATAGTGAAGCGCAGGCCTGAGCCTAACAAGACTGTGGTGATGGAAGTGATAGGTGATGTATCGGGCAAGACGGCAATCATGCTCGACGATATGATAGACACCGGCGGGTCAATAGTAAGCGGCGCGAATGCCCTTCTCGAACGCGGCGCGAATGAGGTCTACGCCGCATGCACGCATGGTGTTCTTTCGGACGATGCGCCCGAGAAGTTGGTTGCTTCTGCCATCAAGAAGGTTATTATCACCGACACCATTCCGCTTTCTGATGACAGGCGAAACGGCAAGATAGTAATTGTTTCAATGGCCGATCTGCTGGCCGATGCCATAATGCGAATCCATGCGGACCGCAGCGTCAGTGAAATTTTCGATAAAGCGTGGAAGGGACAGTCGTGAGAGTGATCGTCGGTCTGGGCAATCCCGGCAGGCAGTATGCCCACACCAGGCACAATGTCGGCTTCGATGTGCTCGATACGTTTGCGAAGCGCCGTAAGGTCAAAATTTTGAGCAGGCAGTGTCGTGGTCTGGTAGGCAGTTTCGACCATTACGGCGAGCAGATTCTGCTTGTGAAGCCTCAGACATTTATGAACGAGAGCGGCCAGTGCGTCGGCCAGATAATGCGCAAATATCACCTTGAACCTTCGGATATATTTGTGATCTATGACGATATGGACCTGCCGCTGGGCAAGATCAGAATACGCCTTCAGGGTTCCTCCGGTGGACACAACGGCATGAAGTCGATCATTGCGCATATCCATTCCAAGGAATTTGCGCGCATGCGCATTGGAATAGGCCACCATGGCGAAGCGATAAACCATGTGCTCTCACGTTTCAACCGTAAGGACCGCCAGGAGATGGATGTCACTCTCGAACACGCAGCCGATGCGCTGGATATGATCCTGGCTGAAGGCATTGAGGCAGCCATGAATAAGTATAACCGGATAGAGAGTCCAGAGGAGTAATATGTCGAACCAATTCAACAAACTACCAATAGCAATAAATGCAGAATATCTCAAACCAAACGTAACGAGCGAAATGATCGCCGGTCGCAAAGATGAGTTAAAGCTGATCGATGGTCGGCTTCGCTCAGGCAATCATCCCGGCTCTGACTTCACCGGGTGGTTGAACCCGGCTCAGATTCTCTCATCTGCCGAGCTGTCTCGTGTGAAAGCAACTGCAGATCGACTGCGCAAAGAGACGGATGTGCTTTTGGTGATCGGCATAGGTGGATCATATCTGGGAGCAAGAGCGGTGATCGAGGCTCTGGCCGATGACCCCGATAAAGTAGTCTATGCGGGTCAGAATATTTCCGCTCACTATATGACCAGACTCAGAAAGCAGCTTGCAGGCAAGAGAGTAGCGGTCAATGTCATCTCAAAGTCGGGCACCACCACCGAGCCCGCCATCGCATCCAGGATCATGCGCGAATTGGCAGCTTCGGCAAAGCACATAGTCGCCACTACTGATGCAAAGAAAGGCGCACTGCTGCAGCTAGCCAAAACCGAGGGCTACGAGACATTTGTCGTGCCGGACAACATCGGCGGACGGTATTCGGTATTGTCGGCAGTCGGCCTGCTGCCTGTTGCCTATGCTGGTGTCGATGTAGACGCTCTGGTCGCTGGGGCAGTGAAGTGCGCGGAGCTTTGTTCCAACACCGATCCGATGAGCAATCCGGCATATTTTTATGCGGCAGCCAGAAATGTGCTCTACAACAAAGAATTTTCCATAGAACTGCTTGCATCTTTCGAGCCGAGGCTGCACTTTATGGCCGAGTGGTGGAAACAGCTCTACGGCGAGAGCGAAGGAAAAGAGAATAAGGGGCTATTTCCGGCATCAGTCGACTTCACCACTGATCTGCACTCCCTGGGTCAATATATCCAGGAGGGTCACAGGATGATTGCTGAGACTTTCTTGATTGTTGGTGGCTCGGAGCCGTCGCTGATGGT
The DNA here is from genome assembly GCA_021371935.1 of bacterium. NCBI lineage: Bacteria > bacterium. The sequence continues at coordinate 617 of JAJFVF010000005.1, read as the reverse complement.
TCCTGAGGCTGACGATTCGGACGGCTTGGGCTATCTCATGGGCAAAGAACTGAGCTTCGTCAACGCAAAGGCATATGAGGCGACGGCCAAAGCACATAGAGACGGCGGTGTTCCGAATATGACGATCCATCTTGAGAGGCTGGATGCAGAGAGCCTGGGCGCGCTCATATACTTCTTTGAGATCGCATGCGCGGTGAGCGGACTGATGTTGGGTGTAAATCCGTTCAACCAGCCGGGAGTCGAGGCGTATAAGAAGGAGATGTTCAAGCTGCTGGGCAAGCCCGGTTTTGAATCTGCTGAGTCAGGAAAGTCTGCGCCGGAGTATATTCACTTTTAAGTAAATCACGGTGGACGATTTGCATTATGGTTTTCCCTCTCCTGGGGGAGAGGGCTAGGGTGAGGGGGCAACTGATTTAGTAATTGATATTTTGTATTGATTATTTTTGTGTGCTTCACGAGATGGCGTATTGATTCCGGTCATTCCGAGCGGATGCGAGATACCGTCTTGCCTGTCAATTTTTTACGCTGGCACTTCAAACGAGGTGCCGGTTTTTAGTACTCCATATGCGATTGCCAGCAATTTTCTCATGCACGCCCCAATGGCACTCATTTTACAA